>DOFS01000584.1 GCA_003523945.1 Nitrospiraceae bacterium
GCATCCAATTCCCGAAGTACGCTGAGCGACAAATTCTCGACAGTTCCCTTTCCGTTTGTCGTCCGGTCAACCAAATCATCATGAAGGAGAACCAGCGCTCCATCTGCCGTCCGCCGGACATCAAACTCAACCATGTCGACACCCAATTTAATAGCCAGGCTCAGAGAAGCCAGCGTATTTTCCGGTGCATGGCCCGCCGCACCCCGATGACCAATCCGAAGAAGATTCCGTACCCGGTTAGTTGGCATGGTCATATAATTTTTCCCTGGGCTAGAAATACCATAATCAACGGAGGTCGTTGGGAGCCAGCTTACCGACCCCCAATTCATTTATCGAAATGAAAAGAGGGCAAGGAGTGGATCTACCGAATCCAGTCGCTTGGACTGACAACTTTAGGCAAGGATTTTTTCCGCAAAGGCAACTATATCATCGAGATAAAAATGCTATTCTCGCTTTAGACATCACCGCCTCCTGTTCAATGAAAGAACGCAATTCCGACCGAAGAGCTTTCTCAGTCACCAGATCAACCGGACAGCCAAGAGCATCCTCCAAACAGAACTGTACACCAAAGTTCCTCTCCGAAGTGTCAGGCCCATCGAACGCCCCCATGATATCGACATCACTGTCTGGACGAGTTTCGTCACGAGCGGCAGAGTTAAGCAAAGCCAACAACACAACCCCAAATCGCTCCGCCAATTCTGGCTTGATGCGAGTCAACACCTCCAAGGTTTTCGATTGATTGCAACCTCTGTTTTAGCTTCTTTTGCAAGATACGGCTCTCATCTTTTTATATGGGCAAGAGTATGTTATGTGTCAATCCTTTGTAGAAACGATGGCAGATTCTTTCTTCGATATTTGGATATTCGCACAATGCGGGTTCTCTGTGAAGCTCATCAGTATAATTCCATCACGTTTTTGGAAAACTTCATATCCAATTAGTGAACTATGGAATCCTAAAACCAACGGAGCAAACATGAGAAACCCAAATGCCACCTTAATAGAAAAAGCTCCTCTCCTAACAAACTCACATCGGCCGCCTTGCCAGGTTGGGGAATGGATTGCAATATAATTGTCGTCCAAAAAAGTCAGTCAGAGGGAAGAGGAAAGTGGTTCAATAAATTAAATTTATTGAGAAAGGAGAATTTTGAATTTGTAAACCACGTGCCTAAAGTTGACCTACCGCAAAAAACACAATTCGCCCTACCAAGAGTCAGGCATATCAAAAATTTAAGGTTTATTGAAAATATCGAGAGAACCAATTCCATTAGGTGACCGCCGCCAGCGGAAACATCAATGATGAATTAGGCAAAATATTTCATGATGTATCATAAAGGAAAAAAGAAAAAATTACGCATGGAATCAACTGGTCGAAGTATTCCATTTGGGATATCAGACATTTTTAAAACCTTCTTCCCAAGTGGATCAAACCCATGGCCAAATTTTAAACCGTAATGGATAGGACTAAGTTCCTCACAAAGCATGACTTCATAGAGGATTGTATTAAATAACGATATTTTCCCTCGTAGCCTATTATTTTCTCTTTGAAAACCGAGGAGATGTCCCTCAAACGAACGAAATCGAAAAGTCTCATGGTTAAGAAAGGGCTTGTTATACAATTTAATTGGACTCAAAGTTGTCGCCTTACCTCTTATAAAATCTCGAATTGGGTCAAATACATCATTGAGAACAAATTTATTTCCTTGAATAGATGTAAGATAGTTAAACACAATTTTGGCAATCGAACGCCAAATTCGCCCGTCAATTTGACCCTCTAAATTAATTGGAACCGAATTACCGCTTAGCTCCGAAGGTGGAGTAATTGATTCCTTTTCTTTTATTTTTACCCCTTTATCATAAACCAAATTCATAAGTGCTTCTACTTTAGTTGCATTGGTCCCAAGTACTCTAACGGCTCCCTTGGGTAGAGCCAAAATCTTTCCAGCATCTTCTCTTTCGAATTCTTGTTCATAAAAATAAGCCAATTTTCCAGATATTGATCGGACGATGATTTGATCGAGAAGTCTCAGGCTTCGAGTATTCCAATCCATATCAAGACTTGCACCTCTCAAAATCCCACAAGTTGCATTGTCAGGAAAATATATTTTAACTCGACGCGATTTAAAACTTTCACTCTTCTTTTTCTGTGGTCCCAGAATTTGGGCTCGCAATAAACCCTCAAAGGAGTCCCTAGACAAAACTTGATCAATTTCCTTCCCAAAGTCTTCGTTACAAGCTTGGCAAACCGAATCCTTCAAAACCATTGTCTCGGCTCCAAATAATCCAAAAGCCTTTGGAATCACGTGCTCTCGATTGAACTCAACATTAGTTTTTTTACAATAGATACACTGGCTCATTGGAATGTAAAGTTAAGGGTCACCTAACAACAGATCGTATATATAGAAACGGCCAAGACATCGTTGACAGTTTTGAAGATTAAGAGTTTCTTCATTTAAATACAAGGGCTTCTAGCCCATGTGAGGTTGACCGTAACCACGACGCAATTCGACAAGGACCTATTAAAAACGATTTCATCATGCTCAAGCACCTATCGGAGGTGTGAGTTGAAGAATAGCTAACTTTTGATCAGCTGTTGGCAACAAGAAAATACCCCCATCCCTATTTCACCCCTTCCAAACTAATCCTAACCAAGGCAATGAATAAAGCATAGATTGGGCTGGCGACCGAACCAGCTAGACAATTTCCGGGCCGAGTCTCGTGGGAATTTTATGAAATTAGCCGTGCGTGAGGATGATGCCGAGGGCGACCAGAACGCCAGCTCCCATGGCGGCCAGACTGTAGGGACGGTCTTCCCGCTCGGCCAATGGAAGAAGGTGAGTGGCTCCCACATAGACAAATGCCCCGGCAGAAACCGCCAGCAACGCGCCAAGGACGGACTCATTGATTTGATGAATGATGGGGATTGCCAACAATGTCCCAATCGGTGTGGTGAGAGCGGCAGCCAGAAAGGCCAACAGCCATGCCTTTTTCGGAGTGAACCCGCCACGGAGTAATAGGACATAGGTGACGATCCCTTCCGGAAACTCATGCAGGACCATGCCGATACCCGCTAATGTTCCGGTTAAGACACTGACGCTAAACGTGATGGCATACACCACCCCATCCAATGTCGAATGCAGGCCAATCCCGAGCAGAGGAATCAGTCCAATGGCTGTGTCGGGAGTGCTATCGCAGACATAGGCATGAATGAACCGGTTAAGCAGATGGAAGGCCAGATAGCCTCCCAGCAAATATACCGGGGCCTGCTCGTTCATGTGGAGGGCTTGAGGAATGATATGGAGAAAGGCAACCGAAATCAGCACCCCGGCTGCGAAACAGGAAAAATAGGAGGCATTATATTGTCCCCATGTTCCAAACCGACGAATGACATAGAGACCTGTGGTCGTGACCCCGGCCGCAAGAAGACTGGCCAGGATGGCATATCCGTAGTGGCTATTCATCAGGAAATCTGCGTATTTGTGGAAGGCTTGGAAAAAGATACCTGTCAATATTCGGCAGGCATAACAAAATAATGAGAGGATTCTAATCCTAACACTCAAGAGAAACAATAATTATGGGAATCTCTTGCCTGAATTGTAAAAATCTGATCTATATTTGCCAGACAATTCACAATAAACTCTATGCTGTTCACAAACAAAACCTGAAAGGCAATGTCATCCTGAGTATACGGAATAAGCTCGCTGATACTTGGGGCTTCTCAACCTAGGCACAAATTCTTCGCCATGGGTTCCGAATGACAAACCGGTTAGGGGCAACTACAAGCACACAGAGTTCGTCCACTGTTGGGAGTGTATTATCAAATTTTCACAATTCAATCCTGCAAGCGAAAGACTTGATGGCATTCCACGCAGGCGTGGATGGTCTGCTCGAGATGAGGGAGAATCTGCTTGAGGTCTTTGGTCGGGATCATTTCGCCCATGGCTTCTGCAGCTTGATGATGCCCCATAGCCAGCTCATGGTATTCAGGCGGGAATATGGCACCCTGCTCACGCTGCATGGCCACATGGTGTTTCGGGAAACCCAGCTCCTCATTTGTCAGGATAGCGGCCCTGGCAAAGTCTTCTCGCGCTAAAGCGCCAACGATGGCTTCAAGGGCTTCAAGATGCTCTCGCATCGTCAACTTGAGACCCTCTTGTGCGGCCTGGGGAAGATCTAATGCCATGCGCTTTGGCAACGAGGCCTTCGGCATCTCATGTTCCAGCCTGTGTGCGGCAGAATGTTCGGGCTCCGCGATAGAGAAACCAACGTTCCACCATAACATTAACGTACCAAGGGTCATTCCAGCCCAGACCTTTCCCGGTTTCATGTCTCTCTCCTTTTTCATGCGACGGCAATTGGCCAAAACCATTTGGCTTAGCAAATAGGTCGGCCTAGGCAAACTGTCCCACGCAGGTCCCCGTCTTGATAGTCCGTAGAATGATGAAGGGGTTTTTATTGTTGCCATTCTGAGGATTGAATCAGAAGAGAATCCATTATCCTGAAAACCAACTTTTACGGTTTCAGGGAACGGAGATAAGTAAGAAGATCGTTAAATTGTTCTTCCGCTATGGCATCTTTAAAGCTGATCATAGAGGTGCCCGGTCGACCGTTCATGATCACGTCTTTGAGTTCATGGTCTGATTTGGACTGAGTTTTCTGACTGGTTAAATTGGCGGGAGGAGGGTTGGTATATCCGGCCATGGCACCATCACCCTTCCCATTTAATCCATGACAATGCCCGCAAGTTTTTCGAAACAAAGTTTGACCTTTTTCAACATCCCCCCACCGGCAAGAGCCGGGCTTGTCATGACCATTATTAACGCTAGCCCCAGGACCACCATCGGAAAATTCCTCATATGGTTTTTATGTTTCATCCGACTGAAGCACCGGTTCATCTGTCACCCTCCTGTGGATGCCTGTTATGGTTATTTGAAGGTCATCATGTACGCCGTGATCGCATAGATATCCGTCTCCGGTAGGGAAGGTTTGGGAATATAGGCTCCACTTCCTGGAACAAAGTCATTGGGGTTCAGATTGAATCGATACACCCAATCGGCCTGGAGACGATTCCCCATATTGACAAAAGACGTACTGGAGGTCCCGCCCGTATAGCCACGCCGGTTGTCTGCCGGCGTCCAATGGCAATTTTGGCAGGCATGCTCCACATAAAGTTGCTCACCCCTCGCTAGTTCTGCCGATGTGCCCGGTTTCATCATGCCTTCGGTGATTCTCACATCCTTTAAGGTGCTCAAGAAATCAGCAACCTTTTCCGCTTCTCCGGGTAAGAGCGCAAGATGCCGCCCCTTCCGTTTGAACTTGAAATCGTAACCGACCGGATAAAGTTTTTCCCTTGGATTTTGGAGCCAGGCCACTAACCAGTCTCCTTGATATTTATTACCCGCCCAGATCAAGTCCGGCGCTTGTTTTGTGGAGCGCGGCATTGGCGCGCCATGAATTCGGTGGCAACCAACACAGGTGGACTGTACGATGCCTTCTCCCTCATTCGTGAGGTCAGCCGCTCCTGCTGGGACGAACAAGCCTGCAAGCATCCAGGCAAGAAGAAGGGTTCCTTTGATAAATCCGCATGCTGTTCGACAACCTATCCCAGCAACATTCAATCCCATCACCTGCCTTTCTTCTACACCGAACAATTCAGTGCTTCATCATCCCCCGACCCTGGTGCCCTTGGCCTCCCTGAGGACCTCTCCCTCCGCCATGTGATCCTCCGGAAAAACTTTGCTCATATTGCATCACTGTCCAGATCTCTTCATCCGAAAG
>DOFS01000448.1 GCA_003523945.1 Nitrospiraceae bacterium
TGTCTCCCACGACCCTCCATCTGGTGTTCATCGTGGGAGTCTGCACCGTTCTGCTCGGAGCCTCGATGATGTTGGTTCAGAATGACATTAAGAAAACTCTGGGTTTTTCCACCATGGGACAGATGGGGTACATGATCATGGAATGTGGACTGGGGGCCTTTGCCCTGGCCATTTTCCACCTCATCGCCCATGGATTCTTCAAGGCCACCCTCTTTCTGGCTTCGGGAAGCATCATTCAAGCCGCGCGACACGAACCGAAATTTCCACCAACCTCCGGTCATCGACCGACCAGGCTGCCGACCACGTTGACCTGGACAACCGGGCTGAGCGTGACGCTGCTTATGCCGCTGTTTATTCTTTTGGTGGCCCATGGCGTGTTGGACGTGCCTCTTCGAGATGATCACGGGGCGGTGATCTTTCTCTTTTTCGGATGGGTGACGGCCTCCCAGGCGATTTTCAGCCTTTATCGCCTGCAGGCCGTGGCTTCCTGGAAGGTTGCCGGTGCAATGATCGCGACGTTGTTTTTTATCGGATTCGTCTACTTATGGGCAGGTGAATCCTTCACGCATTTTCTCTATCCGGAGCCGGGCGTCGCCGATGGGTTTTTCGAGGCCGCGGCTTTCCCGCCCCAGGTATTCGATGCGCTGATCATTATGTCCACGCTGGTGGTGCTGTTCGGTTGGCTGATTATTTACACCACGGCCCGTGGACAAAAAATTCTCAACCCTCATTGGGTGCTCTCGATACGGCAGACCGGCTGGGTTTTGCTTATCAACCGGTGTTATGTGGATGGACTGTATAAAAAACTGGGTAGTGCCCTGCTCCGCTTGGCGGAGAAAGTGGCCTACCGGTATTAGCTTTGGTCAAATGAGCATGTCTCGTAAAAATAACCACTATCTGCTCTTCTCTGCCGTCCCGGGGCTTCTGATGGCAGAAAACACCACGGGGCGCAACGCGTCTTCGGCTTTGTGGGGGATCGGGATAGCTGCTGTTTTGGTGGCCGGCGGAGTCCTGGGCTTGCTCGGATGGAACACGGCGTCCGATCCATCTTTCAGTGTCCTGGCCGCCGCCATTCTGCTTGCCTGTTTCTGCGGCATCTTTGGTCAAAAAGACTCATCCGGTGGCTCCGGTGACGTGGCGCCCATCATTCTACTTGGCGGACTGGGCCTGGGGGGAGTGATCACTGTGGAGCCGGTCAACCGGCTATTCCTGATCGGCCTTCTCGGTTATGCGGGCTTTTTTCTGGCCCGGCACATGGCCGCCTCGCTTCAAAAGAGCCTGGCCCTGGTGCATGTGTCGTTAGCCCTGATGCTGGGTGTCCTGGCGGTCTTTATGGAGGAAGGGGTTCCCATTGTCGGAGGGCTTTTTCTGTTGATCACCTTTTTGCCGCTGGTTCCTTTTCACCTGCCATTTTTGGGAATCGTCCGGTCTTCCCGGGAATCGCTCGCCGGTGTCTGGGTCGTGGTCTGGCTGGCTTCGGGGCTGTCCCGACTCAAGGACCTGGAGGGCCTTCTCCCTTTGGATTGGATGGAGGTTATCCCGGTGCTTGCGCTGGGAAGCGCCCTCTATACCTCTCTGAAAGCCATGGGACACCGTCTTCCTCGTGAGAGCATCGCCTATGCCACCATCACTCTCCTCGCCTTACTGTGGGGGTTGATTGGTGAGTTGACCCACATTGCCGTCTGGGGAATTCCTTTCGGGATCGCGGTCGCGTTGTTGATGAGTGGGATGTTGTGTTCGTATGCCTTTTTACGCGAACGATACGGGACACATAATCTGATTACGCTTCAAGGATTGGGTTCGGGCTTGCCGCGTTTTCGTGGGGTCTTTACGTTCCTAATCTCTCTCATCATGCTGTTACCGGTGCTGCCGATAATGGGCGCGTTCAGGACTCCCCCGCCAGATGCTTCCGGGTCACACGCCCTGTTTCCGGTTTGGTTGTTGGTGTTTACGGTGTGGCTCTCAATCAGTTGGGTCTTTACCACGCTGCTGCATCGGACCGCGTTCGGAAAACCCCGATCCGATGTCCCCGATGGTGATTTATCGTTTTATGAACTGTGGACACTATTTCTATTGATGGGCATGGCAGGTTTGCTTGGAATACTGGCTTAACCTTGTTGAACGGATGATGCAACACACCAGAGGACCCAGAAGATGACGGTTGCCACGGCGCAGGAAGTTCAGTCATTTAAAGACATCGAGCGCATTGAGGTCAGATCGCTAATTCATTTGGCGGCGGAAGCGATTTCTCAGTTCTGGCCCATGCAGACCTTCATTCATCACAATCCCCTGCATGGCCTCGAACATTTGCATATCCACGAGGCGATTGCGCAGGCCGGAACTTTTTTAGGGGGGCGGGGCTATTTATCCAATCGGGAATTCCGTGATCTGTACCGGCACGGCCGGATTTTAGAAGATGCGATCACTGATGCGGTCGGGCCATTTGCCGGGAATCATTTTGTCACGATCGGCACCCGGAACGTTTCCCACCTCGAAATTTTACGGACCCTCCTGATTCATGGGACCGGCACAGTGCCTACTGAGGTCAGGGATGCGGTGTTTCTCAAGGCGTGTGAAGACCCACATGTGACGGCGTTATTCACCGGCCTTCAGTCCCGTGGCACCCATCGGGAGGCTCACCTGTCATTGCGTCACCCGTCAGATCAGGCGCGACAGAATCTGGCGACACAACAGACGCTGGCCGCATGGTGCGATCACATGTGTGAAACCTCCATTCAGGAGGAGATCAATCAGGAACTCATCAAATGGTGTGCGGGGTTTCTGGATGAGGGGCACGCTCCCTGGCCGATGCCCATGCGTGAAAAAACTTTTTATGGCGGTTGGAAGATCTTGGCTCAGCAGGATGCCGCCGGATTCCTGCAGGGCATCCCGGATTGGAAACGCAAGCTTCAACAACTGCCGGACCGGTCGGAAGATGCCGTGTTGGTTTGCCTCCAGGCCTTGGGGCTTCCTCAGAGTGTCTGGAGCAACGTGTTTACCCTGCATTTGGCCCAGTTGCCGGGATGGACCGGATTTCTGAAGTGGCGTGCCGACCAGGTTGACCATGAATGGCAGAATGCCTTTCCCATCGACCTGGTCCAATATCTGGCGGTTCGCCTCTTTTACGAGCGTGAGTTGGTGCATAGGGTATGTCACCATCGACTCGGGATTCCCGGCACCTATCCGGCCATCGTGTCTTCCCTTGAAGATCTTTCATTTGGGTTCGGGCTCTACCAGGCGTTTCGTACCGGAAGGCTCAATCCGGAAATGCTTCCCGCCTTGGACGAGGCTTTGTTCACCACAACCCCCCTTCCGTTGAAAACACTTGATGCCTTGGGACGGGAAGCGGACGCCAAATGGGGAAGGGTCCAACAGGATTTAACGGCCAAGGGACACGCGTTGATACTTCGTCATCTGGCCGGATCACTGGGACTTCCGCTGAATGACATGGTGGAATGTCCGCCTGACATCCTGGATACGCTGCTGGATTGGATCATCAATTTTCCCGACTCCACCCATGGGCCCCTCTGGCTGCAGGCGTTCGAGACGAGTTATTTGAAAGGCTTCGTCAAAAGCCTTGCTCCCAATTTGGCCATCGTGCATGAAAGTGATTCCAAGGAGGAAAAATCCAAGTTTTCCAGACCGCCGGCCCAGGCGATGTTTTGCATTGATGTGCGCTCGGAGGGGTTCCGGCGGCATCTTGAAGAAGTGGGGGGAAATGAAACGTTCGGATTCGCCGGATTTTTCGGCCTTCCCATCTGCTATCAGGGATTCGGCAGCGAACAGGAAACGGATCAATGTCCGGTCCTGCTCAAACCCAAACATGTGGTCAGGGAAATTCCCCGGGCCTCTCAGGGAAAAGCGGCTGAACGATTTCTCGAACGTCAGACTCTGGCCAAGACCGGACATGCCCTGCTTCATGATTTGAAAGAAAATGTGATTACCCCGTATGTGATGGTCGAGGCGATCGGCTGGTTTTTCGGGTTCAGACTCTTCGGCCAGACTATTGCTCCGGCTTGGTACCGGACGTTCACCGCCTGGTTGAAGAAATGGTTTTCGATTCCGATTGCCACCACGTTAACCGTGGACAAATTGTCCCGGGAGGAGGCGGAAGAAATAGTGGCGTCCGAACATCGGGCGACAATTTATCGTCTCTTAATCGAACGCTACGGCCGTCTGGGTTTGGCCGTTCAGCACGATCAAGTGGATCGACTTCGCAGGCAGGCCTTGTATCAGCTTGAAATGGATAGTACGGAGGAAGAATCTCTGTACCGGTTGTTAGGATGGAATGCCGCCAGCCATGAACAGTTTCTGGGAGAGTTGCGAAAAGACTCTGGCATTCATCACCGGGCCGTCAGCCGGCGCATGCACCGGATTACCCAGAAAGGGTTTACGACAAATGAACAGGCCTATTATGTGGAAACCGCTTTGCGGATTATCGGGTTCACCACAGGCTTTGCCAGGCTGGTGTTGATCTGCGCCCATGGGAGTGAATCGGAGAACAATCCCTATGAGTCGGCTCTGGACTGCGGGGCTTGCGGCGGCAACCAGGGCATCTCGAACGCGCGGGCATTTGCGGCCATGGCCAATAAGCCTCTTGTCCGGCAGCTTCTGGCCCAAAAGGACATCCTTATTCCGCCAGACACCCATTTTCTCCCAGGGCAGCACAACACCACCACCGACGAAGTGAAGTTGGACGATTTGGAGGACGTTCCCGCTACTCACCGGAAAGACCTTCAGCGCCTCCAACAGGATCTGGAGGAAGCGGGACGCCGAAACAGTCAGGAACGATTGAGCCGCTTACCGGACGAGAGCGGCACGCCGTCGCTGCCAAGAAGTCTCAGCCTGGCCAAACGACGAAGTTGTGATTGGTCCCAGGTGAGGCCTGAGTGGGGCTTGTCGAGACACTCGACGTTCATCATCGGCCGGCGGTTATTGTCGCGGGGCCTGAATCTGGAAGGACGAGCATTTTTGCATTCCTACGATTACCTCCAGGACCCTACGGGGAAATATCTGGAAATTATCATGACGGCGCCGTTGATTGTGGGCAATTGGATCAACATGGAACATTATTTTTCCACCGTGGATCCCGAGGTATACGGAGCCGGGAGCAAGGTGTACCATAATGTCGTCGGTCGAATGGGGGTGATGTATGGTTCACAAAGTGATTTGCGCATCGGACTGCCCTTGCAGACGGTGTATGATGGGCCCAAGCCTTACCATGAACCGATGCGGCTCTTTGCCATCATTGAAGCGCCTGTGGAACGCATATCCCTCATCATTTCGAGGCACCAACTTTTGCAGAAATTAATCGGAAATCAGTGGATCAATCTGGTGGCCCTCGACCCGGTCACCATGGAGTTCTTTCTGTACCATTCATCGGAGGAGTGGCGGATTATTCTTTAATTCCCTTTTGAGGAGGCGTGCGACGTCATGAGCATCAAGCTTTACCCCATGAAAGAGATAAAAATTATTCTTGAAGGAGAACATATCCGTTTTGTCACCGATGTGCTGGATCGAATCAAGGCCAGCGGGTATACCGTCTTCAGTGATATTTCAGGCAAAGGGCACAGCGGATACCATAAGGGTCACCTCATGTTTAATGATACGAGCAGTTTGCAAATGGTCCTGACCGTGGTTCCCGAGGATAAGCTGGAGGCCATCCTCTCGGCGCTGAAGCCCTTCCTCGAGCGGCATTCGGGAAGCCTGTTTGTCCTGGATGCCAGTGTCTTGAGACCCGATCATTTTCTATCGACTGATTCCCAATCCCCTAGTTGATACGTATCGGAAACACAGCTTGAGTGCGACATCCTCTCGGGGTGACAAAAGAAAAGACGACAATGAATGTTGTTGGCCTGAAAGGATTGAGTAAAGAGATTGCCCCGCCTTTGTCCTGCCATTCCTCATTTGCAGGGCGCAAAGCAAGTCGTGGGAGAAGTTAGAAATTACAAGGAGATAACATTCATGCTATTTATGTCAGGATTTTTTCTCAAAAAATTCTCATAATCGTTCACCCACCCACTCCATTACTCGACATTCTGTCTTATCGTTTTTTCCTAT
>DOFS01000501.1:0-2611 GCA_003523945.1 Nitrospiraceae bacterium
CGATGGCTCGCACTTGGATTTTTTTCCATTCAACCCACGGAAATGGCCAAGCTGGCTGTTGTGCTGTACCTCGCGGCGTTTCTCTCCAATCCGCAACGGCGAGTCACTGATTGGCAACGAGGGTTTCTTCCCCCTGTGGCGATGGTGGGCATCATGTGCGGGCTCATTGTCGTGGAGCCGGATTTAGGAAGTACCGTCGTTATCAGCCTGGTGTTCGTCGGCATGATGTATCTGGCCGGAGCGAGAGTGCGGCACTTGGCCTATTTAGGTGTGCCGATGATTTTGGGTGTGGGTGCTCTCATCTGGATGAGTCCTGAACGATGGGAACGAATGACGACATTTATGAATCCGTTCGAGGACCGACAAGGTGCAGGCTATCAACTTGTCCAGTCCATCCTGGCCTTGGAAAATGGCGGATTATTTGGTGTCGGTCTTGGGCAGGGCAAGCAAAAGCTGATGTTTCTTCCGGAAGGCCATACCGATTTTGTGTTGGCCTTGGTGGGAGAAGAGCTGGGGCTCATTGGAACCTGCGGGTTGTTGGCCCTGTTTGCCATTTTGGTGTGTAAAGGATTTCGAGTTGCGGCCTTGGCGCCTGATTTGTTTGGGCGATATCTCGCGTTGGGAATTACCATGCTCCTGGGTATTCAGGCCCTGATCAATGCAGGCGTCGTGAGTGGGCTGTTGCCGACCAAAGGCTTAACGCTTCCCTTGGTCAGTTACGGAGGGTCGTCCCTCCTGGTCACCATGTTAGCTCTCGGAATCTTGCTGAGTGTGGCTCGACAGGGACGAGCCGGCCCTTAAGTGAAGAGAATGGTGTAATGCGGGTCATCATTGCTGCGGGTGGAACGGGAGGTCATATGTTTCCGGCTATCGCGTATGCCAAAGAATTTCAACAGCATGACCCTGAAGGGAGCATTGTGTTTGTCGGGACGGGAAAGTCGCTAGAGGGAGAAATTCTGGGGAAAGAAGGGTTTGGGTTTGAACCGATCACGGTGGAAGGATTTGTGGGCCGAGGGCTGGTTGGCATGGCGCGTTCCCTCATGCTGCTTCCGAAGTCGTTGTGGCGTGCGATCCAGATTCTCCGCGGTCACCGTGCCGATCTGGTCATTGGGACGGGCGGGTATTTTAGTCCTCCCGTGGTCGTGGCGGCCTGGCTGTTGAATATTCCCAGAGTCTTGTTAGAACCGAATGCCATGCCGGGATTGGCCAATCGGGTGTTGGGTCCATTGGCCGACAGAATCTTTCTAGCCTTTGACAGTGCGAAACCGTTCTTTTCCTCATCGAAAGTCAAGGTGATTGGCACACCCATTCGAAAGGCATTTGCCTTGGAACGTCCTCCCGTTCCTCCGCAGAAGATCTCACATCTGTTGATCTTTGGCGGGAGCCAGGGGGCTCGGGCGATTAATTCGGCCATGTTGAAGGCTGTGGAGATTTCCTCGAAGCTGCGGGAGCAGGTGACCATCACCCATCAAACCGGAGCGGATGATTTGGAACGGGTCAAGGCCGGCTATGCACAATTGGGCGTTCACGTAGATGTCCGCCCCTTTCTCTTTGATATGCCTCATGAGCTTGCCAAGGCGGATCTCATCGTCTGTCGGGCCGGGGCCAGCACATTGGCTGAGTTATCAGCATATGGAAAAGTCGGAATCCTGATCCCGTTTCCCCAGGCGACACACAATCATCAGGAAATGAATGCCAGGTCCATGGAAGCGGCCGGAGCGGCTCGAGTGCTCTTGCAATCCGACCTCACCGGGCAGCGGCTGGCAGAAGAAATTGAACGTTGGATGGTGGATATTCCCCACTTACAGGAAATGGCACGACAGAGCTGGATCCTCAGGAAAGTCAACGCCACAGAGCAGATGGTGAGTGAATGCCTCTCGCTGGTGGGGCATCCGGTCGCGTCGTGAGACACAGGCATGATGGGGAAATATGGCACGGATGAATAAGCAAAAGAGTCAAAGTGGAAACCATTGTCTGAAGCTATTCAATCTTTAATGAGGAGGGACTCTTACAGGGAATGAAGAGCAAGTCTTGTCAGGGCCACGTCTGGAAGATCCAAAATAGTCGTCGTGTCATACGAGAGGCTTGTGGTGAAGTCGCGAGCCCGGTAGGCCGACTCGGTATTGAGACTATACCTCCAGACCTACAGGCCATGCGTTCCCAGCAGCGGGTGCATCAACTGACCGTCTTCGGTGATCCTCCCTTCAACCCTGGAAGTCTAAAACATTATGTTTCGAAAAATTCAACACATTCATTTGGTCGGTATTGGAGGAAGCGGGATGAGTGGCATCGCAGAGGTGCTCCTCACGTTAGGGTATAAGGTGACCGGCTCCGATGTGGGGGTGTCTGACACGATCCGCCGGTTAGAGGAATTGGGGGGCACGGTGTTTATCGGGCATCAGGAATCGAATGTGGAAGGGGCGCAAGTGGTGGTGGTGTCGTCGGCCATTGCCGGGTCCAATCCGGAAATTCGTGCGGCCCGGGCCAAGGTGATCCCGGTCATTCCGCGAGCGGAAATGCTGGCAGAGCTGATGCGATTGAAGTACGGCATTGCCATTGCCGGCGCTCATGGAAAAACCACCACGACGTCGATGGTCGCATCGATTCTTGC
>DOFS01000501.1:2793-3182 GCA_003523945.1 Nitrospiraceae bacterium
GGCCGGAGTGATCTGCTGATTGCGGAAGCCGACGAGAGTGACGGGTCGTTTTTGCGGTTGTCACCCTCCATCGTGGTCGTGACGAATATCGACCGTGAGCACCTCGATCATTACGGAAGCATGGAAGGTCTTCAAGAGGCGTTTTTAGAATTTATCAATAAGATTCCATTCTACGGCGTGGCGATTGTGTGTGCCGATGATCCCTGGATTCGCAAGCTCCTGCCTCGGGTGGTGAAGCGATATCACACGTATGGCATGAGTGATTTTTCGGGTGTGCTGACCTCTGATTTGTTTGCGACGGACATTGAAACCAAAGCGATGGGTGTGGAATTTCGGGCGCATTACCGGGATCAAAAGCTTGGGCCCTTCCGCATTCGTATCCCGGGTGT
>DOFS01000551.1 GCA_003523945.1 Nitrospiraceae bacterium
TGGACTTGAGAGACGAGGCGCTTGGCATCTTGTAGGTATTGTTCCCTGCCTGTCTGGTGCAAAAGTTCTAGATAGTTACAAACGGCAAACGCATCGGTCCAGAGATAGCGACGGGGCGGTCGAGCCGGGGAAGTCAGGCCCGTCCGCTCAGCGAACCCGGTCATAATTGCCTCAATGGTGGATGTGTTATTCATAGTGTGAACTTCGTTCATGCGATCCTTGGGAGTAATATAGTATTTTAACTTTCAACTTAGACAATTCAAACTCCCTCGCCCTTCCAGGGGTTTGTTCCGAAGAGGAACGAACAGGCGGGGTGAGGGTAAAGGCTCATCGAATAGTTAACCCGCTATAATCTGCAGAATTCTGCCACTGCGATTCATCCATCCGCGTTGCGGGCAGGAATCACCTTAGTGAGCAAAAACACGAGCATGCAATTCTGAGCATGCTCGTTCACGATGTGGGCATGCGGCGCCCAGGCGCGACACGTGCCACCGTCGGCGTTCAAGTTCGCACCCATCAGGGTGCCAGGGTGAATGCGGTCGAGCAAAGCTGGCATAGGAATAAGTCCAACTATGTCCTATGCACATTCATGCTAAACAACAATCAGCCGACTGGGTAAAACATTTATGGCTAAGAGATACAAATTATTCGACATCCCACAGCTCGCCTGAATTCGTAATCCTAAGCACTCATACCATTCGGCGAGGACATGCTGAAATGGCTTTTAAGTCGGCGGCCTGTTTGGGGAACTACTGGCGTCCATTGGCTCGGCTTTCTGGACAGATAGATCACGTCACCTGTTCATACCCCTCACGGCCGTCCCATGCGAGCACGTAGCGCATTCAGTCGGCTAACCAAGGGGTTCCACGATTCACTTGTCTGGAGATCCGTCCGATGGCCAAACGATTCTAGGTGTCACAATTACAAATCCGTTTAGCTATTTGGCTTCGGTCGTGAGCAATCGCTCTCTTCGGTAGTAAATGCACCCAGTCTTCCCCCCTGCATTTTTTCAGGTCTGTCTCCAGCAATGTACCCACGTTGGTCAATGCCGAGCAACAGACGGCTTGTCCACTTTTTCTTTCACAGGAACTACCGCATATACACTTCATGCCACATGAAAGTTACCCGCACAACAAAAAAAAACGGAGATTGCGACTTGCAAGCAATCACTTTTTCTAGCACGGCACGGGTGCAAGACGTCCTAATAAACTACCTTTTTTTACGTCTAGTTTTATTCTTAATCTTTGAAGTTCCTGAGGGTGGAATATACATTTGGAAGTAGCGTTCTCTTTGGAAGCGGTGTCCGGATCGAGTTATCCCTTGGACCGAAACTTTGGCTTGGAAAAATCCGTCCGTTTTACCTTTACCTAATGCCACCTGGATTAACGATTCTTGGCGAGATTTTGAAATTTTTCCAGTAATTTTCTGGAATATTTGCTTAGCACGGTACTTCTTTTTTTTCGGTAACTTCTGTAGGGAATCCAGGTCTAACTTTTGGAATCGCTCAAGCAACTTCGTTAAGCTCTCTCTTGGCTCAATTATTTCCGCCCTTGATCGCACGATCTTTGAACCTAGACCAAAATCCCTTAGACTCAACCTTATTTGCATTGCATCATCTAATTGCAAAGGAGGAGGTACGATTGGGGGGGCGGGCTTAGGAAAACACATCGGACTAAGCTGAGCTCGTGCGCCGGTGGGGGGATGGATCTCCTTAGATTTGCCTTTTTTGTGGACTTGTGTGATCTTCCATACCGGTTGAATCTCTGACTCGACTGAAATACTCAGGAATGCCACTTCGCGCCTTACTGAGGCCTTAATAAGTCGCATGTGAATGTACCATTTCCCCGGCTTTTCCCATCGCGTTCCCCGCAAAGAAACTCTAAAGGCCTGGTAGCCTGGTCGCTCAATGTGATGCTCAAAGAGGTTGCTTCGCAAAGCTCGCCCATCGGGGCCCACGAGATACACCTCAAACATAGAATCATAGTGTTCCCAGGTTAAGATAAAGATTGCGTTAAACTCTGAATCAGACAAATAGAAGGGTAGTTTTATTTCCTGTCCGTGCCCAACCTCAACCCGAGGGTCGAGGATGAATTGCTGCCCAGATACGGTGCTCAAGATCTGAGTAAAAAACTTTGGTAGCAAACTTTCATCTTCGTCTGTAACTTGAAAGTAGCCACCATTGACCGTCGCTAAATCTAGGAGCTTTTGAGTATCGAGCAATTCTGGTAGTCCTAGGCCAACTGTGAATACTCGTATAGATCCCCTGGGCAAGGAAATGTCACTGATCATGGGGGACGTATTTTCCTTTCCATCGGTAAGGACAATTATTTCTTTCCTAGCTATCTCCGAACCAGCAAGCTGGGTAAGGGCAAGTTGAAGGCCAGCGCCGATAGATGTCATGCCTCTAGGGATAATCGAGGATACTGCTGTGCGCACCATATCCGCGTTCGCTTCAGTCAAGGTTGTGCGGGGGAACTCGACAGATGCACTATTAGAAAAACTCACAACCGACAGTTCGTCAACTCCCCGCCATGAGGCAACGTCTATAAACATACCAACAGCCTGACGCATTCGCTCGATCTTGCTCATTTCGCCCGAAGACTGAAGCATGCTTCCGGAACGGTCAATGACCAGAGCAATTGTCGCAGGCTGCGGGGAAAAGCCTTCCCCCCTGAGCCCAGTCGTAAGCGAAACTGCTTCTGTATGAGCTAGATTAAGACGCAATTGGCCGACCGCGAGACCTGCTGTGGTAGGTGCGAACATTACCAGTAACTGCAAGCTACTATTTCCTGGGACAGTCTGCGGAAAAGCAGCAGTGGTGGCGTCTAAATGGAACTGTGACCCACTGATATCGACACTTGATATTTGCACATCGGTCTGACTTGGGTTGTGTACAACTACGGGTAGAGGTAATCGATAACCGATACCCACAGAGCCAAACTCAAGTCTTGATCGCTCTAAAAAAGGTAAACTGGATGTTACATCTAACTGGACGATGTAAAGCTTGTTTGCCCCTGCGTCGCAAGCCAACAAACGAGCATTTTTGTCGAGCTTGATTTTGTATAACTCATGCGGAACACCGGAAGGCAATATAAGGCTCTCCTGTAAATTGCCTTCAAAGTCAAACGAAGAAATCCGAGCGTGCTGACTTTCCGAAACATAAACTAAGCTTGCGTTTGGATCGACCGTAAGGCCACGTGGTGCTTGGAGTTGCCCAGGAAGCACTCCGTAACTACCGAAGGTAAATTCGTTGAAATCTGTGTCATACCGGAATACTTGGTGGCGTCCTGCGTCGGCAACCCAGAAATATCCACCTCCCGTTGCGATTGCGGACGGCGAGCTCCAGTTTGGGTTGGAAAAATACTCAAAAGTGGTACTATCCGTGATATTAACCTTGAGTATTCGCTTCTGATCCATGTCGAGTACAAGTACTTTGTTAGAGTCTTCTGCAATCACATCGACAAGGTTGCCGATTGGCGTAACCCCTGAAAACAATGAAATCGAGTTCTGAAATGTCCACGACCCCCCTGCGCTCTTGTAGATGTCCAAATGTTTATTCCAGGTATCTGCTACCACGAGTCTGTTTTGGGTTGTGAAGCAGAGTCCAGAAGGAAAAAGGAATCCTTCGTGATTAGGTTCGGTGCCCTCTGCGCCAACAGTTTCGATTAGCGCAGGTTTTTGGCCCGCGAGGTCAAAAAAGGCAATTCGATGATTGCCAGTATCTGCCACGGCCGCAATTTGACCATGTACCGCCACCCCCTGTGGTACTCTAAGACCGCCAATTGGTTCGAGAACTCTCATTATTGAACCCTCACGCTGATCGGAACTCGCGTTCCGACACCATCAAGGATGTCCGAATAGGTTACAAGGTAAAAGTCATGGATACCCGCCGGCTTGTTGCCGTTTGAGTCTATCGTCAGATCAACATTGGTCGGTACACCAATTTCCAACTCGTCTGTTCGACTGGGCCTCACAGTCCACCCCGATGGGGCACCTGCGAGTTCGATATGAAAGTTATCAATGACATCGGCGACATTTTCTGTGCGATTTATCACTTCGATGGTCACAGGAAAGAAGTCATACTCAGGGGTAATTGCCGGATCTGGGAGACCACTCACTAACCGAACATCGGCTCCGACAATGATAGTCTCTCTTGCGATGTGGCCAACGAAGTCATAAACCTCAACCACGATACTAACGGGCCCCCCTTCACGTCCGACGGGGGGTCGTCCGCGCATGTAGAGCTGGTAGTTAGAATTTGCATTACCGGGACGCGCCTGCCCTTCCGCCGTAAAGAAATCATCCAAATGAGGATTAGTGCCGGGGATGAAATACCAAAACTCGAACGAACGATTAAACATCCCTGCTGAATCGTTAATGCGCATACCAAATGGGGCCAAATAAGACCCTGTACCACTTATGTGATCTGGGTGGGCTCGATCACGACAATGAACGATTATGTCAGCTTGGTTAACAATACCTGTGGGAAGTGCAGCCAATCGGGCTGGCTGATTGGCCGGCTCCGCTCGGCGCAGATAGACACCTACGATCTGCGGATATTCGCCCGGGTGCGGAGGTCGAATAAATAAATGATCGTCGCGCAGGTCCAATATGGTGAGTGGGTTCATGATCACTAGTTCATCCCCAACCAAGACCTGGTATTCAAAATGCAAGTGGATATTTCCCCGCTTGGTGCCCACATCTGACATATCGCCTAGCTTGGCTCCCTGTAACACGAGCGTGCCGTTTGATAAATTCAAGGGATTTGCGCAGTGAAGGTAACGCGTCGTTAATGTCCGACTATGCTTTACCCGCATAGGATGCCCCGTCCCTTTCTCAAAGAGGCCGGACGCAGCAGCAACAACATGTGTAGGTAGATTTTCTGAGGTTCCTGGAGTTCTACGAGAACCGATATCAATACCGGCATGAAGCCGTGTTCCAAAATCCCCTGCATGACCGGATTCCATAAATGCCCCAGTCATCCGTATGTCATCCCTCTTTAGTCGTACGGGATACCACCAGCGATGATAATCGATTGCGATCGCATTATTTTCAGTTATCCTATAAAAATCTCCTGGGTATCCCGGTTTTGCGGCTGGATTCCCATCCCGATCCAGAAGCTCCAGTTCGATTGTAAATGCCCCTATTGCTTTCCAGCCTACGTAATTGCCACCGAAGACATCTCCCTCCGTGATAATTCCGTCCCAAACAAATGAATCAACCGGATTTGGTGAAACCTTCTCGGTCCTGTAGACGACCGCTCCCATTGGGGGAGAAGATCCATAGGGGTAGACCATGCTCTGCCGGATCGTAAGTCTGACGATCCAGGCTCCTCCATAGACAGGGCTATTCCCAACATTGCCAAGAGAGTAATAAATGGGAATATCAATGTTAGGAGCTGCTTCCTGGTTAAAGAGACCCCCACCCTGGCTGTCATCCCAATTAGAAATGTACGGCGAACTTGTCGTGGGGCCTATGATACTGAGTTGAGGTGGTGCAGCTGCAAGGTAGATACGTGTGAACGCAGAATGCTCGCCGGGAAGGCCTATTCGCAAGCCTGTTGTAGCAATCTCGTTATCTGTGACTTTGACGCGAAAGGTGTACATCCCCTGTTCTTCGACTGAGACCACAGTTCCCAGCGGAAGAAAGAGAGGGTCGGGGATATCGGCAAGACCAGAGGCGGCCACTTCGACTACACTGTTAGGGTTCGCCGTTGCTGGCTGTGATTCTAATGCCCAGGAGAACTTTAGCGGTCCCTCGTGATCAGGATAAATACTATCCGGATCTGAGCTCGCCGAAGCATGCAATTGAATGTCTTCTAGAACAGTTCCTCCTGCATCAAGGGTAACGATATGGTCAGGCCCGGCATTAGCAACCGGGTCGTGGTTAATGATGAACTGGACTCTATAAAATTCAACCCATGCGCTTTCGTAATCTGAACGCCACTCCAAGACCGCATACATGTACCGTTCGGTCTTGCGCAAATTTTCCCACCATACAGGGTCGGTCCGAAGAATGGCGGGATCCGCAAGAGTTGGTTCCACATCGACAAACATCTCCAAACCCTCATAGTAATTTAGATACGTTCGTCCTGCCTGTCCATCTAAAAGTATTTGGGATGTGGCCCAACGAGTCCTCGCGAAGTAGTTACTCCCGGACCAGAAGGCGATTCCCGGAAAAGGGGTTGAATGGTGTATCCAAAATGTATCCAAAGTATCTCCACCCCGCATTCAAACTAAGCGTTTAATAAGTCAGCCTCCCCTTTTGATTTTTTTACTAAGAAACCCATAAATGGGTGAAGCAGCCATTTCCCCAACTCATTCACGGCACTTTACGGATCCTGCAAAACCAAATAACCCTGACATATCAAGAGTGCCCACACCCTCCCCTCCAAGTCTTAGCCCTTGTTTAAACGCTGGCCCAAACGCTCGCCCGACATTGTGACTTTCTCTCGCGACCCTAGAACTTCGTGATCTGAAGTAGGGTATCGGATCAACCGCTGGATCGATCGGTTCTTCTAGCTCGACCAGCCCCCCTTCTATGTTTCCGACGGGCCCTTCTGGATCACCAGGGTTGATCAAGGAACCAAAAGGATCATTATCAAGAGGTGCAATCCGTCCAAGGAAATAGGCGAAATTTTCATCTCCACCGCCATCATAATCGGGCCTCGGATCGGTGTATCCACCTCCACGCACGCCCTTTTTCGCTTCTTCGAAAAAAAATACTTGATCCTTATGGTAGTCTCCGGTTGTTGTTCCAAAATCCCCACCCCCAGGATTTACCACTGTTGCGCCTCCAGGCCCATCACCATCGGTTGTCCCACCGTTGGTTGTC
>DOFS01000301.1:0-8410 GCA_003523945.1 Nitrospiraceae bacterium
ATAGGCCGCATAACTGCGCACTTCTTTGAGTTGTTGTTGTGATGCAAAGAGCAAAGAAATGGGACCATACTTCGACACCAGATTTGCGATGACCTTGTCTTGCAAAGCCGAGCGACCGTCATTGGTCGGCCCGCTATCGGCATGCACCAGCGTATTCCGCCCCCGGTCCGCAACCAAATAACAATTTCTGGGGAGTTCCACATCACACGGATCTTCGCCAAAAAACGGCACCGACACCACCTGCGCGTCACCCACCCGCCAACTTTCTCCATGCGCAAGCTCTGTGACCTGCGAAAACCCTAATTCCCTCAGAAGGGACAGATAATCATAATGCAGCGCTTTGCGGTTGCGTCGACTCGGCACAAAGATCGGCACGTCCTTGGGCAAATGGTACAAAGTGCGAGGATCGACATGGTCGTCATGATCGTGGGTGAGAAAAATTCCAGCCGGGCGCGGCAGGAGATTGGCCCATAGAGAAGGAACTGGCGATTCCGCGAACCAAGGCATGAGCCAGGGGTCAAACCATAAAAAACTATCCTGGTGTCGGTACATCAAAGCCGCATGCCCCAGATGCACCACATCCTGATCCCTCGTGACCTTCCGCCAGTGTGCCTCAATGGAGGTGTTTGGAGCGATGGCCAGACAATCATGGTCTTTCAAGAGGGTAAAGAACTGCGCCAATTGACGCTCGAGGTCTCGCCCGCCGGCCTGGACGATTGTCTGAATCTCACCCATCGTATGTCGGCCCGTGAGAAAACCGAGGAAATGCCCCACGTTCGCCCCGATTGGACGCTCAAACCCGAACGGGATGGCCTGGCGCGCCACGGAATTAAAAATTCGCAATCCCCCATATGTCATCTTGGCCGAGGCCGCGGAATTTTTGGGATAGGTCCAGTGAAAGGTTCCATCGGAGTTGCGTCCGCATTGAATATGTCGTTGTAACGGAGGACGGCTTTGGACCACTTCCGCATAGGCGTCCTCAAGACGACGGGATAATTGAGGGTCATCGACGGAAGTCCGTTTGGCCATGATGTCGCTGATGGCGGTTTCGATGCCGCTCATCATGATCCCATGCACCTGATGAAGGCTGCTGACCACCTCAGGGTCAATGCCACCTAGAAACGGGAAGGGGCCTGGCGGGTCGGCACTCTCCAGCTGAACCCAGACCCAGGGATACAGTCCGACGTGCTGCGTGGGATCAATGCTCGTCCAGGGATTCATATTAAAGTGAGATGGAGAAAAAACTCTTTTGAATGTTGTGAAAGGAAGGAACCCCGATGGTTCGACCCTTCCCTAATGAAGCGGTTGAATAATTCCAATATTTTGCCTGTTGATCCACATGTGGATCCCAAAGAGCCATACAAAAAACGAGAGGTGTTCAAAAAAGTCCGTCCAATCCTGCCTTGAGTTACACCAAAGGGAAGGCCCCAGCGAATTTGACGGTCGGAGCGTACGAAAGAGTATGGTGAGCATGGCCTAGGCCCGAGATCGCCGTTGACGGCCTTTTTCAACACTCCTCTATTAAAGGTGGACTGAGGGTTCAAATAACACCTGAATCGTATTTGAATCCGGATCAGAGAGATAAAACGAATAACTCCCATCACGATGTTGCTTCAAAGGCTTCACAATCGTGAGGCCCTGTTTCGTGGCTTCCGAAAACATCGCATCCACACTTGCCGGGGAATCCATTAAAAATCCCAAATGATCCAAAGGGTGAACGCGAGAAAGATTGAATTGACTCAACTCGTCTGAAGACACTTGATGTAGCGCGAGGTTATCATAGCCCGTACTGAGATAGACATTGTCGGAGTCGGGCTGCCAAACGACTTTCATATCAAAAAGACGTTCATAAAACTGCCGGGAAACCTGAACATCCCGCACACGTAGAGCCAAATGTCGAAGGCCACGGGTTTTCTTTTTTTCCTGCATGCCTGTTCCACAAGTGATAAAGGATGAGACTGCTTCACGCACGCCCGATTTTCTCAGAGAGGCATCATACCCAGGACCCCGGGATGGGGCAAGTTGCTGAAGTGATGGCAAAGATGCCAAGGGTCTGTTGAAGATCTCAACATGAAAGGTATTTCTTTAGGATCAACCCCGACGAATTCCCCGGCCCATTATGAATACAAGAGGGGGTGGTCAACGATTCGTCCTGACGGCAGGCAGGACGCGGGCCCCGGCCGTGTCTCGGTGGAGCCTCCTCGTTCAATCTCCCGATCTAAACCTTTGACGTAGGATTCAAGGTCAAGGGAAATTATGGTATTTTAGGAATGGACTAATTAAACATTTGTTCATCTGTCATGAAGTGCGGAAGGAAAGGATGGTAGGAAGGATGCGGAATCAACGGATAGGGTATATAAGGGTAGGGGCGTGCCTACTGCTCGTCGCGGCAATTTCCGGTACGGTGAGCGCTTCTGAGCCCCCCCAAGAGATCATCGGGAAAGACGGCGTTCCCATGGTTTTGATTCCTGAAGGAATCTTTCCCATGGGCGTCCCGAAGGCAGCCCGGGATGGGGGGATGGACGAACGGCCGAATCATGACGTGTTTGTGGATACGTTTTATATGGATAAGTATGAACTCACCAATGGCCGGTATCTTCAATTCGTGACCGAAACCGGTCACCGCACTCCGCAACATCCTACTGATCAAACAAAAGGACTGTGGAAAGGGAATATGATGCCCGAGTCGATCACCGACCTGCCAGTCATCAATGTGGACTGGAAGGATGCGGAAGCCTACTGCCACTGGGCCGGGAAACGCCTTCCCACCGAAGCCGAGTGGGAAAAAGCGGCCAAAGGACCGAACGACTGGCGCTTTCCCTGGGGTGACGTCGAACCCACGATGGAACATTTGAATTTCAATCAATCCTGGCGCGGAGAAGCCACGTTGACCCAGGTGGGTATTTATGAAAAAGGAAAAAGCCCCTATGGCGTCTATGATGTGGCGGGTAATGTCTGGGAATGGGTGGCTGATTGGTACGAGGCAGACTATTACGCCAAAAGTCCCGCCCGGAACCCTAAAGGGCCCGAAACCGGCACGTACAAAGTTTTGCGGAGCTCAGGCTGGCAAGGGGAAACTCCCCAGGTGCGAATCTTTACGAGGATCAAAAGTATTCCGACGGACCGCAATAATTCCACCGGGTTTCGATGCGCTCAAGATGTCCCTGCTCCATCGACCCCTTAAACCTTCTACCCCTCTGAAGGTGCTTCTATGAGCGGTGAACAATCTAAAGCCGGCTTTCAAGGACTCCGGATCGGCGCTCTTGAAAGCCGGATGGCTACGGAGATGGAACGGATGATTATCCGGCATGGAGGCGTGCCGGTCGTCGCCCCATCGATGAGGGAACTCCCGCTATCGGACAATCCTCAAGCGCTTGACTGTGGGGATGCACTACTGGCAGGACAGATTGACATGGTTGTCCTGCTCACCGGCGTGGGATTTCGTACCCTCCTGGACGTTGTTCAGACCCGGTATGCTCTTGAGACAATCACCGCCGCCTTGCGCAACACGGTGCTCGTCGTGCGAGGTCCCAAACCAACCATGGTGTTAAAAGAACTTGGGCTTCAACCGAACATTCTGGTCCCCGAACCCAATACCTGGAGAGATACTCTTGAGGCCTTGGATGCATCCTACCCGGATGGGCTGCAGGGCTTACGGATCGCGGTTCAGGAATACGGGGTCAGTAACCCGGAATTTTTAGCAGGACTAAGGAAGAGAGGAGCAAAAGTCCGACCGGTCCCGGTCTATCGGTGGACCTTACCCGATGATCTGGCACCGCTGAAACATCTGCTTCAAGAAGTCATGGATGGGGTCCTACCGGTTTTGTTGATCACCAACGCCATTCAGGTTGAACATCTCGTCAAAGTATTGGAAAAGGACGAAAAAGTTAACCTATTTCGAAAAGCACTTCACCGCATGATGGTCGCCTCTATCGGCAATGTCGCGAGCGAACGGTTACGTCACTATGGATTCCCCGTCGACCTCGAACCCTCCCACCCCAAAATGGGGATCCTGGTCAAAGAAGCCTCCCAAGCCGTTCACACAATCCTGGCCACAAAGAACACTCCGCCCATGAGGGAACCACCCTCGCCCTGATCCTTATAGAACACATCGGTTCCTCACTCTTCTTATAACTGCTTACCTGTTTCCATTACCTCCCGATTGGTTCAAAGCCAAATCCACCTTAGTTTCAAACACATTCCCCTAACTGAAATGTTTAGACATGATAGCTGCCGGGTTCCCGCCCGGCGGCTGAGGTCCTTTTGTTACGGCAAAAGGAACCAAAACCAGTGACTTCCCGTCCGGCCTCATTAAGATGGGACGGACGCGAGCCTGGAGGGGGGCCTAACTCGCTGCGCTCAAACAAAGCCCGCCGGTTCATGAGAGCGTTCCACCCAAGGACCGGACGGAAGTCGTCAGTCAGCGGGAAGGAGGGCGGACAGACAAAGAAGACTTGGGAAATTAATTGTTATCACAATCATTCATGAAGCCGGCTGAGGTGCATTATGCGGTTTGGGTATCGAAGCACAGCTGTCTGTTCCCATGCAAAGACGCCCCAGAATCCAGTTGTTATTACAAAACAATGAAGAATGGGCCGGAAGCCGGTATTACGCGGTCAGTTCTTGATACAGGGCCCAACCCTCCGGCCACTCCCCAAGCCCACTTTCCGAGTTGATGTGCCCTGCTGGTCCGATATTCACAAAACGGCTACCCCATCCCGACGCGCAGGAACGGGCAAACTCAAGACTCCCGTAAGGGTCGTTGGAACTGGCCACCACGATGCTGGGAAACCCAAACGATTGCAAAGGCACCGGAGAAAATCCTCTTGCCTCTAAGGGAAAACCGACGCCTTCCGGATTGGGTGGCGCCACCAGCAACGCTCCTTTAATAGTTAGGCTGGTACGTGCCGCCCAATGCGCCAGGCAGAGACACCCCAAGCTATGCGCAATAAGGATGGGACTCTTGCTGATTTTTGCTACGGCTTCTTCAAGCACATTCACCCACTCATGACAGACAGGGTTTTCCCAATCTCGTTGTTTTACACGAACAAATTCCGCGTTCGCGGACTCCCACCGTGTTTGCCAATGGACATGATCAGAGTTGCCGATACCCGGAAGAATGAGAGTAGGGGGATTCATAATAGGAATTCTTTTACCTCCTTAAATGGCTTAGGGTAACCTCGGATGTTCTGAAAATGAGATGGGTGGAGGTAAAAGTCGCCCTCGAAGTGTGGGCTAAAAACCCACACCTCTGAAGGCACTAAAATCAGACCACAGATATTAGAAAAATTGTTAGGACGGAAAAGACCATTTGGCTGCCGAAAACTCTCCCAACCCCTTACCCTATGCAACCCTTCACACTCATCACCATAGAGCGCATCAGGCATTGTCTTGTCTGCAAACCCGAAGTGAACCGATTGCATAACGAGTAAATGCGCCTGCGTGGGGGATACGGGTCGGATCAGGCTTTTTCTTAACTTCTTGAGGAGACGTTCGATGCTTTTACGAAAGGCGGCTGTATCTATGGTTTCCATTAAATCGCCCTCGGTCCCCATCATAGAAATTATTCCAGGATAAATATCGGGTTCATTGCTACGCTTCTCCGAAAAGGAGAACTGTACCAGGGTCGTTCCTTTCTGTTCCCAAGAATACTGTGGCTCTCTCAAAAGGGTATCTAAGGTCGTCACAGGAGAAAATTGGTCAATAGATCTCTTCAGAAAAGCAAAGAACGGATTCAAATCCTGACGCGTAAAATGGGCAGAAATCCCGAAGTTGATGAACCACGGGTTCGCCATGCCAGAGAGGTGACTTTGACACTCCCGTTCGAAAAGAAGCTGTGTTTGTTCATTCGTAACATTTTGAAGCCGCTTTACTTGGATATCAAAACTAACACCATGTAAGAGAAAACGAAAATCTGGGGGGTTCTGAGTCTCTGGCGGCTCATATTGCAAAAGCTGCACATCTTGGTTACGGCGGAGCATCTGACAAATCCAGACTTTAAACAGAAAGTCCCGTGCTTTTTCAGGATCGGATTGGGTACAAAAGTTTTGTACAAGTTGGTAAAATCCAATGCATTTAGATCATTAAGGATATTGTTGAGGTCCTTGATGCGATCAGGATTTTCAAAATACCAGGGATAAATTCTCATATTCTTGAGGATATTAGGCCGAAAATCTGTCATAGATTCTACCCAGTGATTTAAAACTGCCCTCTCTCAGCATAACCACTTCTTCCTCTTTGACCACCACCGTGGTCGCCTTTACCACACATAAGGAATGAGGCGCTTGGTTTGGCGTCGGTAGGCCTCATATTCAGGGAATCGTTCTTTTAAAAGACGCTCTTCGTATTGGAGTTTGACCGATAAGGTCATCACTAATCCCACCCACAACAGCATACGGTAGGGGAGAGGGCTCCCCAGCATCCAGGCCAAGGTCACCAACAAGACGCTGGTGTACATGGGGTGCCTGATCCAGCGGTAAGGACCCAGGACAGTGAGTTTTCCCCGACCGGGAACTTCCGGGAATACGTTCACCTGCCGCAGTCCCATGACTTGTAACGCCCAGAGCCCTACCACTCCACCAACGATACTGACCCCACGAAGGACCCAACCTGGAGGCCATAGCGGCCCCGTGAAGGCGATCATCCCGATAAGCACAAATTGAATTCCCACCAGCGTCAGAGAAAGAGCGGAGGGCGATACATTTATATGGTCTTGATTCATAAACAGCTTGTATGAACTTCCAAAGAGTTTCGACCTGCCCTTTAAGAAAGCCCACCAATCTTCCGAGGGTTTTTAAGGAAAGGGTACAATGAATCTGACGACTCATAAATTGTCTTCGACAAATACGGCCTCCCTCACGGCGACAGTGGCCCAGACGATGATACAGTGGCACTCGACATTCCTCCAGCCTCTCCTCCCCGCACTCTTTTTTTTCGCCGGGGTGACATATGACACCCTCACGTTAACTCGCATCGACCGATTGTTGGATAATCTGATTATCCTCCTCTACATCACGCTTCTGGGTGCCCTCATTATCCTCACCGGACGGTTTCAACTGGGACTGGTCCCCTCAACACCGGATGTACCCGGGTGGCATGTCCTCAGCCTCATGCATCGTGCCCGTCCCCACTTTGGCAAGGTGCTGCAATTCTTGCTGGGCGGACTGTTCAGTGCCTATGCCATCCTGTATTCCCAGAGCGCGTCATGGTCCACGACCGCCATCTTTTTAGGAATCATTGTGGGGTTCCTGATCGCCAATGAATTTCTTTCAAACCGATACTCCAGTCTTAAAATGCTGGTAGGGCTCTTTGCCATCGTCACCTTAAGCTTTATGACCTTTTTCCTCCCTGTGCTGACGGGATGGATGAATGCCTGGGTCTTTTTAACCGGTGCCGTCATCACCATCGCCGTCGTATGGAAAACCGTCAGCCTCACTCTTCGCGGCATTCCCAACCTTCCCGTCAGGGCTCCCTTGATGATTGGTCTCCCGGGTTTCACCCTGGTGGGCGTGTGCACCGCATTATATTTTTTAAATTGGATTCCCCCTATTCCCCTCTCACTCAAATCGGGAGGCATCTATCATCACATCGAAAAACAGCAGAATCATTACCTGCTGACCTATGAAGAGGGTCCCTGGTACGCCGTGTGGAAACGGTCCGATGATCGGGTCGGGACGGACGCACCGGTCTATAGCTTTTCATCCGTGTTTGCCCCGATCACCTTGCATACCACCATCTATCACCACTGGGAATGGCGGCCAACCACGGAGTCGGCATCATTCATCACCACAGATCGCATTCCCATTTCCATCACCGGAGGAAGAGAACATGGGTATCGCATGTATACGATGAAACAACGCCTCCAGCCTGGTGAATGGCGCGTGAATGTGGAAACGGAAGATGGCCGACTCATTGGACGCATCACCTTCTCGGCCGACGCGAATTATTCTCCCTCACATGATCTGACAACCATCACACAGTGAAACTGTTGTTCTTCATTTCGCCGAACATATCCATCAAGTTTTTTCGTCACGCCGATATCATTTCTGACAGAAGCTTTGCGTCGGTTTCATCGTGACGAAAAAAACTTCAAATATTTCTGGAATTAACTTCCTATTCGTTGTAGTATAGAAAAATATTATGATGCACGACTGTCGAAACACTTCTTGGTTACATCAATACCCTCTCCAATTTTGCTCCCGAACATCGCTTGGCATTGTTGAACGATAGCACCGATATAATTCGCGTGACCTCTTACAAAAATAACGTGCTCAAAAATTTCTATTCACAAACTCACTGCTATCGTGACGGTGAGTTATCACTGCGGCTTTATCGTCGCATCTATTTTGAAAGGGGGTGAGTGTTTTGGCCACAAAGAAAAAAGCACCAGCTAAGAAAAAGGCTCCAGCCA
>DOFS01000301.1:8573-13762 GCA_003523945.1 Nitrospiraceae bacterium
CCAGCCAAGAAAAAGGCTCCAGCCAGGAAAAAGGCTGCCACGAAGAAACGGTAGTTGAGTCCGGTGGATGACCACGACGCCGGATGGGGGTGACTCCATCCGGCGTTCTTTTTTGTGACCAAGTAGCCTCTCATCATCAAAGCAGGCAAAGTCGACGCTGAATTATTTCTCCCCTTTTTTGTCGATTCTGACCCTCTTCGTATTTCCACATTTTCTCCGGTAGACCTTCCAGCCGACAACGCTTCCCTTTGGATGGACACGAAGGCTTTAGCCCTTGACTCCACCAACTCCACCTGGAATGATCCTGGCCAGCAGATGTATTGAGGGAACACCACCCGGACATTCTTTTATTTCTTCGAAGGGGACGTGACATGTCGCAACACACCGGAAAATTATTCGGACTAATGGCTCTTTATGTATTCCTCGGTGTCGGAGGAGTGCTCTTTTCCAATACCACTAGCTTCGCATCGGGCGAGCAGCAGAAAACACCCTCATCTCAAGGTGGAACTTCTAAGACTTCATCGCCCCCATCGGGTCAATCAGACCAATCGGAGGCCCTCAAAATGTCTTTAGACAAAAAGGGGCAGGAAGAATTGGAGGCACTTCGGCAAAAGCCGGATGAATTTCGTACGTTGATGACTGGAGTGCAGATTTTTCTGGGACGTTTCGGCTATGGAGTCGGGCCCTATTCGGGAACACTCGACCAATCCACCAAACAGGCATTAAAAGCCTATCAAAAAAATTCCGGACTCTCTGAGACCGGAGATCTCGACTTCCCCACCCTGAAACGCCTGACGGAGGATGATCGCCTCTTGAATCGCGTCGTCCCATTCCTTCCCCCACACACATTCCATGATCAGGAATGGGGACAATGGGTGGAAGTCCAGGGTTCGTGGATGCTGAAGGAAGGCAATACCGACGACGTCCTCCAGACCTCGCGCATCACTTGTATGCGGGAATTTAAACGATGTATCGACTCGACGGCATCCCTGATCAACGGGAGCGTCCCTCAACTAAAAGTGCACACTCATGTTTATGATATTAAAGAATGGGATGACGCCAAAATTGTGTCGGCACCCTATGACGGGGAAGCTTGTGCCGTGAGTATTTTACGGATCTCACGGAATCCCCCACTCGCCACACGGTTCCTTTCGCTGCAAAACAACCCAGGCCCCTGTGCAAAAGTGCAAGACGAAGACCGACAATATGTACTAGAGGATGGCCCCAAAATCTACCAGATTCTCCGGAGCCAAAAGGCCGAGGCGGTTCAAGAGATCCTTCAAGTCAACAAATAACCGGCTGTGTTCCGGTTGCAATCCTGCTTTCCGGGGTATCGGGAACATTTGGCACACCAGGCTTCCGATACCCCCCGTCCCCAAAGTTGAGCATCCTTTCTCCGGACATCCAGAAAAAAATCTGAGAAGGAGCTAGCTTTTGCCCCTAAATGCCCAGGAAAAGTACAGCCCGGCCACGGCAATGGTGAAGAGTTGAATGTTTTGGAGAATGGGACTGCGTTGAGCCCCCTCCATGGGGGGAGAAGTTATAAAATGGAATCCTAAAAATTCCGGCGTCTGCTCCGGTGGTGTTTGCCAAGGGGGAAATAAGACCGCCAGGATGAGCAAACCCACCATGATGTACAGAATCCGGAGATTGAGCGGCTCTTGATTGGAATCCTCTACCGGCTTTCGGTCTGCTCGATTCCCGCATTTTGGACAGTACCGTCCTTTGAGGGGAATGTCATAGCCACAGGAAGGACATGGCTTGGTTTCACTCACACAGCACCCGATTTCTGTTAAGATGAATAATGGTTTTTGCTTGGGATTCTCTATCTTGCCCAAATTTGACCGGTTCGTCCAGGCGAAACACTCAAAATGAATTGACTCACTTCCTACGTCGTTTTTATAATTTCTTGACAGATAACTATCCAAGCCCAACATCGACTCTCACTGACTCCCTCAGACTGGTGCACGGTTTTTCCCCAAAACACCTCAATGGCCTTTTGCCCCATGCACCCGTACCGCATTCATTTATGATTTACCTTTGTCAGGAGCCACCGTGACACCCTATTCGTTTCGTGTCCTCTCCGTTATTGGCGCCGGAGCCTGGGGAACGGCTCTGGCTCACCTCCTTGCCACTAAGGGATTCAGCATCCGCTTATGGGCGCATGAACCCGAGGTTGCCGATATCATCCAGCGCACCAGAGAAAATTCTTGGTACCTTCCTGAAGTAGTCTTACCCAATTCCATCCAAGCCACGATCAGTCTCCCAGACTGCGTGCAGGGCACAGATGTCATCCTACTCGCCGTTCCATCGCACGCCATGGCCAACATGGTGAAGCAACTTCACCTGTTATTAAATGAACCTCTTCCCATCATCATTGCCACCAAAGGCATTGAGGAAGGCACGCTGCAATTAATGAGTCAGGTGGTCGAAGGTCACCTCCCCGCAGTCTGGCATCCGTTCATCACCATTCTCTCCGGACCCAGCTTCGCTTCTGAAGTGAGCCGATGGAAACCCACGACCATTTTACTTGCTGGGCGTGATTTCAATCTGGTGAATGGTCTGCAACAGGCGTTCATTACTCCGCAGTTTCGCGTGTATGCCGGACGGGATATCATCGGTGCGCAACTTGGCGGGGCCCTAAAAAATGTCATGGCCATTGGAGCCGGTGTTGTCGATGGGCTGGACCTCGGGTCTAACGCCAGGGCTGCCTTAATCACCAGAGGACTGGCCGAAATGATCCGGTTGGGCCGGGCCATGGGTGCCGATGTCGCCACCTTTTATGGGCTATCAGGATTAGGCGATCTGGTGCTCACCTGTACGGGGACCTTGAGTCGGAATTACCAGATCGGCATGCAGTTGGCCAAAGGGGCGAATATGACCACCTTGCGTTCAACGACCAGAACGGTGGCCGAAGGCGTCCCCACCAGCCGGGCTGCCATGGAACTGGCTGAACGCTATCACGTGGATATGCCAATTGTGCGCGGCGTGTTTCAAATGATTTTTGAAGGGCGCAATCCACGGCATATCGTGACAGATCTGATGTCCCGTTTAGCAAAAGGTGAAACGGATGGCCTTTTTTCCGCCAGCACCGCGACTTTTGGCCCTAGGGCTCATTCATGAATCAAGACCGATTAGCAGCCTTGCTTCAACGGGTCCAAGGCGGACAGGTATCAGTCCCCCAGGCTATTCGACAGCTCCGCACGCTTCCGTTTGAAGATCTCGGCTTTGCTTCAGTCGATCATCACCGGGCGCTTCGACAAGGATTTCCGGAGGTAATTTTATGCGAAGGGAAAACACCCGCACAAATTACCGCCATTGCTCGAAAACTGTTAAAGGCCGGAGGCCCATTCCTGGCTACGCGGGTTTCGCCTGCGAATGCACGCAGTCTCAAACGATTGGCTCGCAAGGCGGTATACCATGAGATGGCCAGAATGGTGTCCATTGCCGATGGCGCACGAACCAAGCAGGGATTGATTCTTATTGTCACCGCCGGCACCTCCGACATTCCTGTGGCTGAAGAAGCCAGAGTCACCGCCGAAGTCATGGGAAGCCGGGTGCAAATACTCTATGATGTTGGCGTCGCAGGCCTTCACCGCCTCTTGGATCGCCAGGAAAGTCTTCACCAGGCACGCGTCGTCGTCGTTGTCGCAGGAATGGATGGGGTGTTGCCCAGCGTCGTGGGAGGGTTGGTCGATCGCCCGATTGTGGCTGTGCCTACCAGCCAGGGTTATGGTGCGAATTTTGGCGGGCTTGCCCCCCTGCTGACGATGCTGAACGCCTGCTCATCTGGAATCGGCGTGGTGAATATCGATAACGGGTTTGGAGCAGGTTGCCTAGCCCACCGGATCAATATCAACGGGCAGACGGAAGATCCTCTACAGACTTAGGCAACTCCAGCATCGACTCGTTCAAGAATTCCGACGTGGGCGACTCCATCATCTCAGGAATCGTTTCCTCGCCATTCTTGTCTGGTTCATCTATTGGAACATCAGACCCCAAACCCCCGGCTTCCTCAGACTCAAGAACATCCGTTGGCTCCAGAAGGGTCTCTTCCCCTGAACCCACGGAATCATCCGAAGAATTTACGTCTCCCTCTATGACCGTACCATTCTCTTCGGAATTTTCTCCCTCACGGAGAATCTCAAGTTCTTCGGGAATATCCGGCTCGGGAGGAAGGTGAGGCAATACTTCACCCACATAGGCCAACGCTTCGAGGGTCCCGTGCACCCGATGTGACACGATCTTTGTACGGGGACCATGCCCCTGATCCTCCATTAACTTGGCCTGGAGTTCATAAAAGTACGAGCCATCAGCCACGAGTTGATGATATTGATCCTTCCCATCCCAGATCAGCACCATTGGGACGGTAAGTTTCTTTCCTTGCGCCTCCTGATCGTCCACCAACCGACGATGTGCGACAAAACTCATGGAGCGCCTGGTCGGCGATGTGATCATGGCCGACACTTCAAGCACGTTGGCCCCACGTAAGGATGACGGCAGCTCCACGAGCATGGTCAACTTCAACGTACTTTTCCCAATGATGAAGGGATCAGGGGAGATCACCACATCAGAAATTTTCACCGGGGAGGTCGACGGTCCTTTATTTTTTTTTGCAACACCCTGTTGGGGAAAAACTAAACCTAAAAGGAGACTTATGTAAAAAATTTGCAGTGTTTTTCTGGAAATTTTAAATAAACCAGGCATCTGATTCCTTATGTATTAAAACGTACACTCCATCGGTCCGGCCATGTCCGATGAGTACCGGGCGATGTCCGAATGAAGCAAGCCATGCGAAACCAGGTCATTCGAAGGTTCACAAAAGGTCTCTCAAAACTGTGTGATTTCCAACCAGGTTACAGATCCTTTGCTGATGGGTCTTATGGGCCATTCTTTTTATTGTGCCAAACATTTCCCCTTCAGACCAATCAAATTCCAAAATTGTTGAACATTTTTTTGCCTTTGGCATTAGTTCTTAAAAATTTGAGATTCCAATTGAGGTTCATCAACTGAAAATAAATCAACGACCGTGTCTTTGTAATAGAGATACGACATGGCAAAATATCCCCAAATAATTAAAAAGATTACAGACCTTACAGATTCTTGGGTGTTTTGAATTAAGTAGAGGGTTGAAAAAAAATCAAAAATTTGCACGATGATTCCAACTGGTAGATTTTGAATTAGTGGCA
>DOFS01000301.1:13883-18589 GCA_003523945.1 Nitrospiraceae bacterium
GCAAACCAAAAACGGGCGAACCCACATCTTTTTACCAAGGACACCATAGGGTATAGGTAGAAGGGTTAGACCATAGATCAATAAAATCAAAGCATCCGCTCTTTTATAAAATTCCTGCCAGGTGATGGTTTCACCATCTACTGTTATTTCTCCCCCAGCCAGAGGAAGAATATGAAAAAAGGAATTAATAAGACACAGCCCAAAGATACCTTCGTGATAAAACGGAGGAACAATGGGACCCTTTCAATCCTGTTCCAAGAGATGAAAAAATCTCCTATCACTTCTCGTAGTTCAGCCATTTTCAGTTACAGCTGATTTAACAATATCCCTGCCATCTTCCGCTGCCTTCTTGGCCTTTGGCGTGGCCGAGCAGTGCAGCCGAGTCCGGAAAGACGGGGGCGCATTGTCTGAGCGTAGCAAGTTTGCGTCACCGCCGGAGTCGGCGAACCGCACAGGGGCCCCGAATGGCCACGCCACGGCCAGCATGGTTTTGGGTCCTTTTTTGGCGAAACAAAAGGACCTCGTGCGCCGGGCGAAACCCGGATTATTTCAAGAAAACTTGCTCCCTTCTCAATGACCAACTCAGCGTCGCGTTCAGGATTTTGATATGCTACGGTTTCGTCTTTGAACTTTTTCAAGTGTTATTTCATGACCAGACATCTTCACATCGACGCATTTTCAGGAGTCAGCGGGGACATGTTTTTGGGTGCCCTTGTAGATACCGGTGTACCCTTGTCTGCTCTTGAAAAAGGCCTCAAAGCCCTAGGCATTAAAGGCTATCGGCTCCGCGAGCAGCAGGTGATCCGCAACAGCATCCGGGCCACCAAAGTGGATGTGAATATTCACAAAGGGTTCACCAAGCCCTTATCCCTTTCCGCTATTCGAAAGACGTTAGGGAATAGCCGACTGCCGGACGCCATTCGCGCGCAGGCCCTTCACACCTTCCAACTGCTGGCTGAAGCCGAAGGCAGGGTTCACGGCCAAGAACCGAATAAGGTACATTTCCATGAGGTGGGCGTGATCGATTCGCTGGTGGATATTGTCGGGACCCTGTTGGGGTTTTCGCATCTGAACGTGACCACGGTGTCATTTTCTCCCATTAATGTAGGTGCCGGTACTATTTCCACCGCGCATGGGCTACTTCCGGTGCCCGGACCGGCAGTGGCACACATGGCCCAGGGCATTCCCATTTTCTCCAATGGACCGGCCATTGAATTCACAACTCCGACCGGGATCGCCTTGATTAAGACTCTTTCCCAGGATTGTAAACCGCTCCCTCCCTTAACACCACACACGATAGGATATGGAGCAGGCACGGCCGATCCCCATGGCTGGCCCAATGTGCTTCGTCTGTTTGTGGGGAGTACAAACTCAAATTCCCCGGCTCAAACGGAACGCATCATCCAGCTTGAGACGAACATTGACGATATGAATCCACAATTGTATGAGGGGATCATGGAGCGTCTATTCCAGGCCGGGGCTCTCGATGTCACCTTGACACCGACCATCATGAAACGGAGTCGGCCGGGTACGATTGTGACGGTCATTGCGTTCTCACAGGATCTTCAGGGGCTGCAGTCGATACTATTTTCCGAAACTTCGACGCTGGGAATACGGATTCAGGAAATGGATCGAGCCATTCTGCCTCGCTCCTCCCAAGCGATTCGATTGTTAGGTGGTTTGGTCCGGATGAAGATTGCCGATCTTGGACAAGGCCGTTCAAAGGCCACTCCCGAGTATCGTGATTGCGTCAACCTGGCTGAGCGCACTCAGCAGCCGGTTCAAACAATCATTGACCTCGCACGCCGAACGCATGCAAATAAAACTTCACCTCCCCGCAAAACCGCCCCGGCCAAATTGGCACGGCGTCAGTAACCCACACATGTCCGCCCCATCGATTAAACCGCTTCTGGCGATTACCATGGGCGATCCTGCCGGGATCGGACCCGAAATCATTGTGAAGGCCCTCCAGCATCAGAAAGTCTGGCGAGTCTGTCGGCCTCTGATTATTGGCAGCCGGACCATTGTGGAACGCACGGCCCAATCCATAGGGAACTCCCTTATTCTTGTGACAATTGACGGTCACGAATCCTTCCCCAATCCCCGCTTTTTCCGCCGGGGTACTCTTCCGGTTTTGGATCCCTTTTCGGGCTCGACCCGTCCGGTCAGGCTTGGGCGTGTCACGGCACGGTCCGGAAATATGGCAGTCACATGCATTCAAGCAGCCGTCCGGTTAGCCCAGTCGGGTTGCGTGCAGGGTATCGTCACGGCGCCCATTAATAAACATGCGATTCATTTGGCGGGGCACACCTATCCGGGGCATACCGAAATGTTGGCCGACCTGACGAACGCGAAAGAGTCGGGGATGATGATTGTGGGCGGCCCCTTGAAAATTTTATTTGCCACCACCCATCTGGCTCTTCGTAAAGTCCCGAAAGTATTGACGCCCGCCACAATACTTCGTTCCATTCGATTGGCCCATCAGGGACTCACCCGCTTGTTCCACATTCAGAAACCGCGCATCGGCGTGGCGGGGCTCAATCCCCATGCCGGCGAGAATGGCCTGTTTGGCGACGAGGAAGACCGTCTTATTCGACCCGCCATTCTGCAAGCGAAAAAACAGGGCATCACCTGCACGGGTCCTCATCCTGCGGATACCTTGTTCGGCAAGGCGGTACGAGGATCATTTGACGGCATTGTCGCCTTGTATCATGACCAGGGATTGATTCCGCTCAAAACCGTGGCCTTCGGACATTGCGTGAACATTACAGTGGGCCTGCCGATCATTCGCACTTCCGTTGACCATGGAACCGCCTATGACATTGCCGGACAGGGCAAAGCCGACCCCACCAGCCTGGTGGAGGCCATTGAGATGGCTGCCAAGCTGGCCACATACTCGACATGATTGGACTGTTGGATATTTCCAATATTTTGTCTTTTCAACACTATAAAAGTGCCAGACCCCCCCACGGGGAAAAAGGAAAAGTTTAAAAATGCTCGGCCGGCAAGACTGCAGCCGCTTGGACTGGCTGAGCATACAGAGGAGTACGTCACCACGGTCAAGTGGCGAGAGCACCGCCAGTGACATTTTTCAACACTTCCCTAATCGTAAGGGCTGAATATGGGAACGCGACAATCGACATCCTCAGCCAAACCACCGGCATCTTCGACTGTTCGTTCCTGGAGTGCGAGAAAAATCGCCGCTGCCACGTTACAGACGATTGAACGCACACGGGCTTTCAGCGATGACGTATTCGATCACATCACCAAAGACCTCGTGGTCTCCGAACGCGATCGGCACCTGGCGTTTGAATTGGTCTATGGGGTGTTGCGGCATTACCTCACCCTGGATTGGCGATTAGATCAGGTTTCCCGCAAACCCATGGTCCGTCTTCCACTGACGGTCGCGACGACGCTTCGGGTCGCAGCTTACCAATTGCTTTATCTCGATCGTATCCCGCCTTCCGCTGCGGTGAATGAAGCCGTCCAGCTGATCCGGAAACAACCCGGCCACAATTGGTCAGGTTTCGTGAATGCCGTATTGCGGAATCTGCTTCGGCAACCTGCCCCCCCCATGCCCGATCCCGCTGTCGATGCCACCAGCTCCCTCTCCATTCGATATGCCTGCCCACCTTGGTTAGTAGAGCGCTGGCGACAATCGTTCGGGCTCACGCAAGCAGAACGGCTTTGCCAACAGTCTCTCGATATCCCACCGTTAACGATTCGGACGAATGTGCTTCGATGTTCACGTTCCGCTTTGCTCAACCGCCTCCATTCTGAAGGGATACCGGCACAGGAAACCACCGTTAGCCCCGTCGGCCTGACCTTGGACAAATTTGGCAATCCTGGACAACTGTCCGCATTGAAGGACGGTTGGTGTTATGTGGAGGACGAAGCCGCCCAACTGATTCCCTTGCTCCTTGAACCTCAGCCAGCCGACCGGGTTCTTGATGCCTGTGCGGCCCCGGGAGGGAAAACCACGCACTTGGCCCAATTGATGAAGAACCAAGGGACCATCGTGGCACTTGATCGCCATCAAGGCCGGTTGGATCGGCTGGTCTCCAATTGCGCCCGGTTGGGAATCTCCATTGTTCAGCCCGTCCACTATGATTTGACTGCATCATCCGGTCACGGCCGGACAAACGATGGCTCAAAGACCCCCCACACGATTCCTGATGTGCTGGCCCAACCATTTGACCGTATTCTGGTTGATGCGCCCTGTTCTGGTCTCGGTATTCTTCGCCGACACCCCGAAGGAAAATTAATAAAAGCGTTGTCGACAATCCAACATGCACAAACTCTTCAACGCGAGATTCTCGGCCGGGTCTGTGACCTCTTGAGACCAGGGGGAATCTTGGTCTATAGTGCCTGCTCAGTTGAACCGGAGGAGACAACGGAGATTCTCACCGATTTTTGTCAGAAACATCCGGAGTTCTATCAGGAATCCGTCACACCTTGGGTACCCGCCGCAGGGCAATCACTCATCACTGACCCTGGGCATTTGTGTACGGCCTTTCAGACGTTGAACATGGACGGTTTTTTTGCGTGCCGGTTGAAAAAAGCTGAATAACAATGCCATCCACACCCTTGATCGCACCTTCTATCCTTTCTGCTGACTTTGCCCGCTTGGCGGAAGCCGTCCAGATGGTTGAAGCGGCCGGGGCGGATTGGATTCATGTGGATGTGATGGATGGGCATTTCGTTCC
>DOFS01000082.1 GCA_003523945.1 Nitrospiraceae bacterium
TGAAAGGTACCAGACCCCTATACCTCAGTCAATTCAGGTCTGTGTGTTGATCGATGCTCAGTGTCCGATGTAGGGTATGATGGCTTTACTGTTCTAAGAATATCCATCACATGTTCAATTGATGCTGGAGGCGAACGATCATGAATTGGAGTAATGCCACAACTCAGGTGACTGTCATCATGTGTTCTGTTTTCTTGATGGGAGTGATGATGGTGGGGTGTTCCTCCACCCCCGAACCTCAAGCTGAACCGTCCAAACAAGAAATTCGTCAAGATTCCGACCGGTTCTTCCAAAAGATGGGCCAGGAAGAAAGCCAGCAATCTCCCTCACCTTAAAGGAGATCTTCCGGAGGTGTGTGATCTCTTTATCCTTTATGATCGTTGTCAGGTGTGTGCTCGGCCTGGAAAGGCGCCAGTTCGGGAATCAAGCCCTGAAGCCCTAATGTAGGCAGGGATAAAGATAAAGCCTAGTGGTTTGAGCTGGTTGGCCGGATCAGTTGAGATTTCATGGGTATCTGATCAAGGACTGTGGAGCGGACCTGGAAGAGACCTGGCAAGCCTGCTCCCTTGGCAAAGACCAGTCCCCGTTCTTTCTTTCCCAAAATTAATCGCCCGACTTCCTGTCCCTTGCGGTTCATGCCGGAAATCGTGGCGGAGGGCGAATCCATCCCATTGTCTGTAGAGGCGGGGGAGGAATCGGGGTGGAATATTTCTGCTGGTGCGTCCACGATTCGACTGACAAAAAGTTTCACGACTTCCTGATCGACCTCTGCTGAAGGATTGTCATCTAAGATCCACTCATCGTGTTGCTTGAGGAGGATGTAGTGGTCCTGTGGGGTGTGGACCGTCAGCATGACAATATCGGCGACTTCCATGCCAAAAAGACGTTTGTCTTGAAAATAAAACATTCCCTGTGTGATGGGTTTCAGAATGCCAGGGGAGATCTCGTAGAGTGGGCCGGAGGCTGAGGTGATGGCATAGGCTTTTTCTGTATCCTCAAATTGATAGAGTTCCAGATGGTGCCCGTGCGATCCTTCTACAACTTGGATGGTGGCTTGAACGCGTGCCGGTTGTTCCAAAATCCGCTTCTTTTCTTCTTCAGTATCAACAAACCCTGTTGCGGCCAGGCCACTTAAATCCATGAGGAGTGTGCCTACGGCTGTTTTATCTGCGGGCCCCTTGACGGGACTCTGAAAGACCCAATTCGGCGTCAAGCTATGAGCTCCTGCCACCCTCGTCATGATCATGGTGGTTGATCCGAGCTGAATGTGAAGCTCCAGAACACGATCCCGCTCGAAAAATAAGAGGTCCTTGAGTCGAAAGTTTGTCAGGGACTTTTGGGCAAAGGTCATCACATCCAACGTCGTCAGCACCACCTGATTGTCAGGTTTTGTTTGGACATATAAGGATGGCGCAAAGGGACCGGCATCCCCTAGAGCCATTTCTTGCGTCTCAGTCGGAGTGGTCAGGGTGAGGGTGAGGTACGGGGGCTCTAATCCGTATGCCGACAAATTGCTCGGACCGTCCTCGATATATCGTTTGATTTTTCCAATGGTAAGAGCCCGTAAGATCCGGCGAATTTCACGACCATCGGCAGGGGATCGCATGGGTTCGGTCATCATCCACCGCCATTGGTCATCACGTTCGAGACGGATGGTGTCCGTGGGCGTGGCCCAGGTGATCTGGGTGATAGCCCGGTCATCAAACGGCAGAATCTGTCGTTCCTGGGTCTCCTGTTTTTCCAGTTGCCGGGATTGTGGAATATCAACGAGGAGGATATAGCCTCCCAAACCTAGAACGACCAGAGCCAGGATGAGCGTCACTCGAACGGGATTTATCATGTTACAGACTTCGCCGCCTTTTCCAAACGGATAGACCGATAAATAAGGTAAGGAGTGGAAGGAACAGGACCTGAAAAAACACGAGCGCTTGTTCCTGCGAGGGATTCGGGATGAATGGATGAAAGGCCGGATCTTTAGGTGTCAGCGAAACTAGGGCATCCTCCTGGGCAAGCCAGGCGATAGCTTTTAGAAAAAAGTCCGTGTTGCCCGGATAGGTTAGATACCCATTAGTCGCAAACGCGGCATTGCCCACGATGAGGACGGCGGATTGATCCATCGGGGACTGGTTGACCGGTTTGCGGGTCAAGAGGCCCGCGACGGTAAAGGGGCCTTTGGGGTCTTGCCCCGCAGTGAATTCCGGTTGAGGACTTGTCATGTCCGTTTCTTCCCAACTTTCCGGAGATGTTTGCGCTAACGCGACATACTCCCAGGTCTTTCCTTGCGCCGCGTCGAAGGTCACTGAGCGGGACACGGGAAACAGGATAGGAGTGGTGAAGTCTTCGGTGATGTCATGTGTGGTAAAGGTTCGAACGAGCAAGGCAGTGGGACTGCCACGTCCCAAGCGGTCTTGTTCGTCAGCCAGGATGCCGGTCCCCAATTGAATGCCCCACGACGTGAATAGGGGATCTAAGGACGTGCCGCTGCCTGGATCATCCATCACCAGTACCCGTCCTCCTTTTTCCAGAAATTGACTTATCCGGTGTTGGTCCTCAGAGGATACGGATTCGGTGGAGGAGGCCACGATGAGGACTGCCGCTTCGTGAGAAGCCGTGTCTTGCCAATCCACTGTCCCGACGGCATAGCCTTGCTTGGTCAGGGCATCGCCGGCACGAGATAATCCTGACGATTCGGTATCGGATAGACTTTTTTCGCCATGGCCTGTGACAAAGGCAATGCGCTTTTTCTGGTCCTGTGTGACGCGGAGCAGCGCATTGGTCATGTCGGCTTCAGAGGACCGTTGAAGATAGACCTTTTGGGGGCCACTTTCCACGACAACGGTATCGATTCGAGTCACTTCATATTCTTTTGCCTTGTCTGGTTGGCGTTCGGGATCGATGAATGCCAGCGTAATGAGAGAGCTTTCCTTCGCATAGGTCGTCAATAGATCCTGATAGCCGCCATAACCCGGACTCCCTTCATGGGTGAAGACAGTCAGTTTCACTTCTCTTGGAAGAGTCCGAAGGACTTGATAGGTCTGTCGGCTTAAGGTGAAATTTTGCGTCTCGGAGAAGTCCCATTCCGGCGCATGCTTGGCTGCAAGGAAATTGAGTAAGGTAACGACGACGCCTGCAAGCAGCACCGAAAACAGGCTGTGTGCGCCGAGTCGGGTGGACCGGGTTCGAGCTAACGCGGTGAGGCTCCGAAAATGGAAGGCGAAATAGCCCAGGATGCAGAGTGTCCCCAGGCCGAGCAGGATTGAGGAGAGGTGCCCTCCAGCAGGAGAGACCAAGGGGAGCCCCAGTCCTATCAGGGCTAATATGGTTCCCGCTATTCCGAGAATTGAAGGCACACGCGTTACTTCCATCGGTAGGCGTCGACGGCTTGATGAGCGGCAAACCACATAAAAGCTATGCCGGAGATGTAATAAAGAATATCTTTGAGGTTGAATAGCCCACGAATCAATCGTTCGTAATGTTCGCTAAAAGAGAGATAGGACAGAATGTGTCCGATCGTGGTGTCCCCAACAATACCTCCTAAGGCCCCGAGCATCCAAAGACCTAAAATGCAGCCAAAGCTTAAAAAAGCTGCAATAATTTGATTTTCCGTCAATGCCGAGGCAAACAGACCGATGGATATCAGAAGCGCTCCTTGGAGGAACAGAGCGACATACCCAAGATATATCGGTCGCCAATCAAAGGTTGCATAGGCGGAAAGCGT
>DOFS01000518.1 GCA_003523945.1 Nitrospiraceae bacterium
ATTCGTAACATCCGGCAACCAGAAGCAGTATGAGTCCGGCTCCAAAAAATAAATTTTTGGGTAATGATGCCATAATGGGATTCGATTTATTATATGAATAATGGATAAAAGAGCAGTTACTTCCGCTTGGCCATAACCACCGGCGTAAGAACGCCACGATGACGGGCAGTAAAGATTTCTGCGTACCTGCTACTAGTTAAACAATAAGTAAAAGAGAATGGGAAAAGGGAAAATCCTGACAAAACGTTTGTCATACAGGATCAAACGTCCAATGGACGCAGAGGAAAAGGCAAGACCCTCCACGTATGTCTTGACTATTTTTGACGATTTGAGTGTCAAATGCCCGTTAAAATTAGGGAGAAGTCGTTTGCTTCTCAAGCTTTTTTGATTCCAACGTTTCCCAATCGACAGACACGGTTCCATCTTGGGTTTCATAAAATTTCTTCCAGGAATTCAGCAAGTTCAGACAGGCGTGATCAATACACCGTAGATCATCAAAATCGAGATGCACGTCTTTCTTCAACGGAACGTCGTCCAGAGCATTGGCAAATTTGGGAAGATTCACGAACGTGGCGGTACCTGAAAATGTAATGGAAATCGAGTTCCTGTTCTTATTGCGGTCCACCGAAACCTGAAGGGTATTGGTTGAATAAATTAACTTCGCAAGTGCCACGCCAAGCCCTGCAAGCACTCCAATTAAGAGGTTGGTTGTCACAATGGTCACAACAGTCACCGCATACACGACGACTTCTCCCCGGCCAAATTTTGAAAGTGTCCGAATCGCCTGGACATTGATGAGGGTATAGCCGGTGTATACGAGGAGAGCGGCCAAACTGGCGATGGGAACCAACTCGAGTATTTCAGGAAAGAGTCCGACAAACAAGAGTAACCAGCCACCGTGGAGCACGGCTGAGACACGCGTTCGGGCACCACTCTGAAGATTGGCTTTACTTCGGACAATCACCCCCGTCATGGGTAAAGCCCCAAGAAACCCACAGAAAAGATTGCCAATGCCCTGGGCAGACATTTCACGGTTGTACCGGGTTCGGGGTCCCGAATGCATCTGGTCGACGGCAGTGGCGCATAAGAGGGTTTCCGCACTGGCGATAAAGGCAATGGCGATGGCCATGGACAATAGGGACGGATCGAGAAGTGAGGCAAAATCCTCCATCTTTAAAAAATGGATCGAGCTACCAAGGCTGTCCCGGAATTCAATATAATCGATGGAAAGATTTTGCAGGTACGCTTCTCCACTCGCAACCAACACACCCACCAGCGGAGCAGGAAGAAATTGAACTTTTTTGGGCACCAGAAATTGCCAAAGAATAATGACGGCGATCGTGAGAATTCCAATGCGGGCCGACACCAAATGGCTCGAGTCAACTCCCTCCTGAGGGATCAATCCTTTCCACGCGGCCTCGGGAATGGTCAAAATATTCTCAAGCCCGCCTCCTTTTGGCATGTCCCCAATCATAACGTGAAATTGGCTTGCCAGAATGAGCACGCCGATTCCGGCTAACATTCCTTGAATCACTGCAGGGGAGACAGCTCGGAACCATTGACCCAACTGAAGGAATCCCGCCAGGATTTGGACTCCTCCGGCCACCAGCACCACGATCCCGAGTTTGCCTAGACCAAAACGCTGAATCACATCGAAGACTATCACGCTCAGGCCGGCAGCCGGGCCACTAACCTGCAGCGGACAACCGGCAAGGAATCCGACAACCAGACCACCGACCATACCGGTGATAATCCCCTTTACGGGAGGGGCGCCCGAAGCAATGGCAATCCCCATGCACAATGGCAATGCCACCAGAAACACCACTACGGATGCCAGGAAGTCTCGTTGCACATCTTTCCATGTCATCGTGAAAAGCTCTTTCCAATCCAGTTTCATCATTATGAGTCATCCCACGTGTCTAATAATGAGGAAGGGTTCCCTCATCTAGGCATCCTTGACCTTTTTGACGTCCTTGGGGAAAACGAACTTTTCTTGATGCGGATCGTAGATCCAGACCTTTCCTGTCGCGATGGAATAAATCCATCCATGAAGCGTAAGATTCCCCATACGTAACCGCTTACCGACCGCAGGATGAGTCTTCTAATGCTCAGGCTGAACCAACACATTCTCTTTTATCATCGCGATAAACAGTTTCTCGCCCTTGAGTTCCCGGTACATTCCCTCACGAATTGGCGTGTACTTTCAGCCATGCGGAGTCAATCCCTGACGGCGGGCAGATCTTGAAGGGATTCCGACCGAACCAACGCCTTCATGGCACCACAATCGGTATGACCGCAAACGATGATTTCTTTGACCTGTAAAACCGACGCACCAAATTCGATAGTCGCCGTGGTGCCGCCGATCGCGGCTCCGTGCGGTGGCCGCATTTCGCAAGATAAACAAGTCTCCTGGTTCGGCTTGCGTAAGCAGATGAGCATTAATGCGGGAATCGGAATAGGTGATAAACAGGACCTGAGGTTCTTGGTGGTGGGCAAGCTTTTCGAACAACCCCTGCTTGTTGTGATAGATTTCCTCGTGAAATTTATCAAATCCTTTGATGAGATCTGACATATATCATGGTCCCAAACCACTCAGAAAAAATTTCGTGGCATTAAGTAATGAAGATTTCCCTCCCCTCCTACCCTGCTTCCTAGTTAAACTGGCAAACTATGACTCAAAAGAATGGCTTTTAAACACTGAATGGAACCCAGCTGTGCACTCACAATTAAGTTTTCGACAGCAAGACGGACGAAACCAACACACAAGCCTAAGGAGGTTCTAACCAAAAGTCGTATTGAAAAACACAACCACTCAGGGGCCATGCTTCTAAGAGGAATCCCCGTCCTTATCTGAATTATCTGTCGGGATTTTTCCGTTTTTTTCCAATGCCAGGA
>DOFS01000617.1 GCA_003523945.1 Nitrospiraceae bacterium
GGTGCTGGGGGATTCGGGCGATTCCAGTAACAACCAAAGGAATGTGCGGGATACGATGCTGACCGAAACCGCGCAGAATCCTCCAGCTCCCAACTTGATCTTGCACATGGGGGACATTGCGTATGAAAGCGGCACCGACGCACAATTTACCAACAACCATTTTAAGATTTACGAAGATATTCTCCGCCAGACACCCCTTTGGCCGACGCTGGGCAATCATGAGGTTCCGAACAGCTCCAGTTCCCTGGGCATTGGGCCTTACTACGAAGCCCATGTCCTGCCGAGCAGCGGCCAAGCGGGAGGGGTGGCCTCCGGCACCGAGGCCTACTATGCGTTTGATTACGCCAATGTGCATTTTATTGTACTGGATTCGATGGACAGTAGCCGGGCCCTGGGCTCGCCGATGGTGACCTGGTTACAAAATGATCTGGCTTCGACGGGGCAGGAGTGGGTGATCGCGTTCTGGCATCATCCGCCCTATTCGAAAGGCCACGACTCGGACAATGCGGTCGATTCCGGGGGGCGCCTGATCGACATGCGGGAAACCATTCTCCCCATTTTGGAAGCCGGTGGGGTCGATTTGGTCCTTGGAGGACATTCCCATGCCTACGAGCGGTCCTACCTCCTGGACGGCGCCTACGGCTATGGCACGGCCCCTAACTTTGCCACACCGTCATTCAATACGCTGCAAGCCGATGGCCATATTCTGGATGCGGGAAATGGGAATCCCTCGGGCACGGGAGCGTATCAAAAAAGTGCCGGGGGTGTTTCGCATGATGGGACGGTGTATGTCGTCGCAGGTCATGGGGGTAAAACCCTTGAAACCAATACGGGATCCCATCCGGTCATGACAGTGGTTGACATTGCCTATGGGTCGGTACTCTTGGACATTACGGGCAGCACCCTCACCTTTCGGAATTTGCGGGCAGGGGGCGCCATCACCGACACCGTGAGCATCGTCAAAAATTCTAGTGGGGCCATTGCCGCACATGATTTTAATATGGACGGAAAATCGGATATTGTGTGGCGGAATACCAGTACCGGGGCTTCGGCTATTTGGCTCATGAACGGCGTGAATATTGCCTCGACCGGGTTTCCAGGAGGGGTGTCTTTATCCTGGAAAATCGCCGGAGGGGGCGATCTTAATGGCGACGGGAAGTCAGATCTCGTCTGGCGAAATACGAGCAGTGGTGCAGTGTCGGTGTGGTTCATGAACGGGACAACCATCACGTCGACGGGTTTTCCATCCGGGGCGCCGTTAGTGTGGCAGATCGCGGGCGTGGGGGATCTCAATGGAGATAGGAAGGCGGACCTTGTCTGGCGAAATACGAGCAGTGGCGCAGTGGCGGTGTGGATCATGAATGGGACGACCATCACATCGACCGGCTTTCCAGGTAGTGTCTCCTTGGATTGGGTGATTAAGCAGGTGGGCGATCTCAATGGCGATGGGAAAGCCGACCTCGTCTGGCGTAAAAACAGTACAGGGGCTGTGGCTGTGTGGCTAATGGATGGGGCGACTATTACGTCGACGGGTTTTCCGTCAGGTGGATCCTTAGCGTGGCAGATTGCGGGCGTGGGAGATTTGAATGGGAATGGCACGGACGACATTGTTTGGCGCCATGCGACCTCAGGCGCGGTGGCCGTGTGGTTTATGAATGGGGCGACTATCGCATCGACCGGCTTTCCAGGGAGTGTTTCGTTGAATTGGGTGATTCGGCAGGTGGGCGATCTCAATGGTGATGGGAAGGCCGACCTCGTGTGGCATAATACAGTTAGTGGTACAGTAGCGATATGGTTAATGAATGGGGCGGCCATAACCTCAACCGGCTATCCCGCTACTACGTCCCTAGATTGGCAAATTCAATAGTCGGAGAATTCAGGATATTTTTGCCTTTGAAAGCTCCATTTTTTGCAGAAGCGAAGCTCCTTCCCTAACTTTGAAAAAAGCTGATACGAATGTGGCAAGAATGATATTGGCAAAAGAATCGTATTATTAAATTTTTGGCTGTACCAGCTAATCAGACCAAATACCGTTTAGCCCAGCGTTTTAATTGGTGTAATTGTGCTTTGGGTTGAGGGGTATTAAACCGCCACTCGCATTCTTTTAAAAACAGCGGAAAATGCATTTTGGGAATCCCGTTAAATCGCCGCAGGTGGCGCTTGGCCTAATTCCAAAAGTTCTCAATGCCATTAATGTGGGTCTGTTTGTCCGCAAACCGTTCAGAATGATTAATCAGGAAATGTTTCAAGCCTGATACGTCCAAGACATTATACGATCAGTAATGGTCAGCAAACACAATGCTATCAGGGCCTACACGCTGTTCAATAATACTCTTGAGGGTGTGGCTTTGCGTATCGGGGATGACCTTGGCGTAAACCCGGCCACCACGCTTGAGCAAACCAAAGACCGGGACTTTGCCAGCCGCACCGCCACCACGTTTTCCTTTGCGCACGCCACCAAAATAACTTTCATCCACTTCGCCTTCGCCGGCGAAGGCCGTTTCATCTTGGGTGGCCTGATCAATAATCATCCGTACGCAATGAAAGTAATAGGCGGCGGTCTTGAAATTGACCCCCGACCAAGTCGGCAGCACATCGAGCCGTCGCTCCGGACACAAACAGTTCCATTAATCGCCTCTGTTTCTCAGGATTTAATCGGCTCCTCCTCATCCTGTACCTATAACTGAGTATCAGTTATCTGGTACAGCCCCTTAAATTTTACATTCAAGTTTTACGAACATCTCTCGTTGTTTTCAATGAGCAACGCATAAAATCCTCATGGTTTGTTTTAACCGATCAACGGAAGATGTCTTCACCTGAATTTTTATCCACCGTAGACTCCTAGACAAAATATAGACCCTGATTGAAGCCTGGCGTTATCAACCGATGATCGCCTTGGTTTCCCATTTTGACGGAGTATCTGTCCTCCGAGAGAGAGGTTATCAATAAACTCTTTGAAAAATCCTGAGCGACGCCCATGGTTGTTATACGCCACTTTCGTCCACGAAGGGCTTTGATGCTCCCATTCCTCGATGGTCTTCATGACCTGAGCAATCTCTGCAAAGCCATTCACACGGTTAAAGTGATTCTCGCAGTCCAGCAACACTGGCCCCAGCCAATGCTGGAGCCTCGCGCCGCCTCGGGTGCATTTGATTTTCGCTCGTTTTGGCGAACTAGTGGAAACATGCTCTCAAACGGGTTGGCGGACATCAATGTCTTGTGCAGTTGTGCCAGTACCTTCACAGGATGAAACGTCGACAACTCTTTGAAGGTTTCCAGAAGCGAATTCGCCGCCAATCTCATGATTTTCGAAGGAACCTTCCCAAAGTCCATGGCCATCTTCTGGTCGCTCAGGTCCATGCTCAGTAAGATGAGGCTAGCGGATCCGATGGGGCCGGGCCGAAGAAGATCGTAAAAGGCTTGAACACCCATAAGCGACCGCTATTGGAATACCTTTAGGTCCTGGGCCGTCAGCGTCACCATTTTCTTGAGGCGGGTTAGGGCGAGAAATGAAAAGCTTGCGTCGTTGCCTTAAATATGATCATTTCGTATTGGTCACGTCGCGGAGCCGTGGGTGCGTCATCCTGACCTTTTGGTCGTCCATGGAAGATCGCCCCATTCTCGATCACCCAATTTGGGAAAGCTCGGTCCGTAGGATGGAAAGAAGGTCCCGTCAATGTTTCTGGCTCGATCAACCTGCCCCTCTCTGTGAACATCCAGCCCATATCCA
>DOFS01000567.1 GCA_003523945.1 Nitrospiraceae bacterium
AAGTAGTTCCCAAGATGGTGGCTTATAAACTTTTAAAATCGGCTTTTGCCTTACCGGATCCCGTGCAAGTTGTCTGTTGGGAAGGTCGTTTGGAAGGGTTACTAGGAGAATTGGCCTTGCATGCCCTGGATATTGTCCTGGCCGATACGGCCATTCCTTCTACCGTAAGGATTCTGGGACACAGTCACTTGCTTGGTGAGTCCGGTGTGTCGTTGTTTGCTTCCTCAAAAATTGCGACTAAGTATAAGAAAAATTTCCCAACATCCCTCGATGGAGCACCTTTCCTGCTGCCAACCAGTAATGCCATGCTGCGGCGGGGAATGGATGAGTGGTTCTCCGAGAAAGGGATCACCCCAAGGGTGGTGGGGGAGTTTGAAGATGGCGCGACCATGAAAGCATTCGGCCAGGCAGGAAAAGGGATTTTCCCCGGCTCAACCGTGGTGGATAAAGAAATCAGCCGCCAATACCTTGTTAGAAAAGTCGGAGATGTGCCTGACGTCCGTGAACAATTCTATGCTCTTTCCGTCGAACGACGTCTGAAACATCCGGGTGTCTTGGCTATCGTAGACTCGGCTCAAAAAATCATTTTTCGGAATTCCAAATTATCGTCAAAACCGGGTCATTGAACTTCCTCCTTTCTGGAAAATATTTCGTGCCCTTGCGACGGTGCTTCATGACCCATCTCTTAACTCTTTCCCAAGTGAACAAGTCCCGACTTTCGCCGGTGGGTTCTCTCACTCATGTCCGCGTGTCGGCTTAGGACCTTTCAGGGTTCTTTATGTCAGGGTTTTTTAAGGCCAACAGGCGTTGACCTTCTGCGCGATGCATTGCGGCCATTTCACGAAGATCTCGAGCTGCTTGCCAGCGTGCCGAGGCCACATGCATGAGGCTTGTCCGTTGGAAGCCTTTAGGATCCCTATGCGGTTTGAGCATCAGGGACGTCGCTTTTTGTTCTATGCGAACGGCTTCACTTTGCAGCTCATCGGCCTGCTGATCATAGATTTTTGCCATCTCCAGGAGATCGTCTCCCGTCCAGGGTTTCGGATCTTCTGTCTCAATGGCAGCCATAGCATGCCCCACGGGTGATGACAAAGAGGAATGTTCTCTCTCCCCCCCTGAAAACATCATTACGCCAATTCCTCCCAACACTCCCACTAACACATACGCAAAAATTTTCATGGTGAGCCCTCCTTGTTTGTTTGGTATTTCCTAAATGGCTCTTCCATACTATAAAAATATTCCGATAGGATCAAAGTCAGATTGGATGTTTGGCGGACACCTCAGTGCCGCCGTGGGGAAATAGAAATTTCAATTCCCCACGGTAGTTGATCTTCGTACTTCGTGTCTTTCAATCCCTAGGAATCCATACCTGCCTGGGTAGGTATGGAATCAATTGGAGCGCCTATTCCCCCCGGCCACCTTTGGGCCAGCTTCATGGCTGCCTGGTCCAGTGCTTCATCCATTGCGACGATCCTCAATGTTTTAACCGCTTTCTCCTCCTGAGGATAAATTGGGTTCGTCATGGCGGATCCTCTGACTCTGGGGTACCGATTGGATGCCAGAGGAAAATCGAGTTGCTCCAGGGTTGCATGAGAGCGGCCTTGTGCCCGGAGAAGTAACTTCCCCGAATTGATGTCTAACACACCCAATTCGACCGTCGCCTGGTGTTCCGTCTGCTGACCGTTGAGCCGACTGACTTCGGGGAGAAGATCAAGCTGGGCCGGTCCTGTGATTTCCTGACTGGCTGACAGGAGTATCAAGACCACATCAAGATCCTTGGTTACTCTTAGGCCGTCCAGTAGGCTGAATTTATCTCCCGAGGGGATGTCCTCCAGTCGGATAACCTCCTTCACGGAAAGGGGAACCTGACTCTGAATCTTCTGCTTCACCTTGGCCGCGAACTGTAACCAGTTGTCGTCGGTCAGCGCCTGGGAGGTCTGAGAGTGGTTTGAAGATATGACGATGGCCAATCCGGCTGGAAGCCGGTCTTGAGATTTTATTGAAAGTTTTTCCTGAATGATTGACGAAGAATTCATTTCTTTTTCAAATTGCGTCTCTAACCCTAGAGAAGAAGGGCCGCCACACCCGCTCGTCCAGGCAAGGGCTATTATCACAAGAGAAAAAGTTCTCCAGCAGGAAGATTGAGCAGCCTGTGGTGACCTGGCACAATCGCTGGTCACGGATGGTTTCTGGGTACGCATGGTTCGGTTCTCCTCTTCAATTTGAGTGTCATTCTGAGCAATGGTATTTGGGAAGGTAAAGGTTTGTTGGGAAGACCTCCGGGATAGTTATGCCGGAAATTGGGTGGGAGGACGGTTTCACTGAAATTTCCTCCCACCCCCTAAGGCTCTATGCGAGGTTCCAATCGACCTCCTCTTCCTCTTCACTGCTGTCCTGGCTTGCCAATGTCCAATCGGTCTCATCCTGTCCGGCGAGAGCTTACGCGAACGTGAAACTTAAAGCTTTTTGTGTTGTCATTTGGTCATTCATTTTTGAGTCCTCCATGTTAAATGGACGGCCTCCCGTCCCTGCTGTGAATGCTTTCTGTATTCCTTTTGCTGTCCATGCCTTATGAAAACAAGTTTTCCATAGATAAACAAATACATAAAAATTTTCATAATCATAAAAAATTTGAATGAATTAACATGCTTGAAAATTTTTAATAATGAAGGGTCGTTGGGGGGGGCGAATTGTGATCCTGCGAGTCTTATCGGATGTGGTCTGACCCTGCGGCCCACGTATCAAAAACCTGAGCGCTCATTACTGTGGACTTCATCCTGGCCGCCATGGGCCCCATTAAAAATTTCGAATTTGTCCGGTAAAATTTTTCCAGTCTGTTAAGAAATATATCCGCGAAAATCTGTGGCAGGTCAGTCTGGATTATTCGATACAGACTTGTTGTTACAGTGCTGTTAAGGAGATTCAGGATGGATCAGATGTTCTGGAGTCAGGTATGTGTTTTTTTCAAGCGCGCGTTGCACAATAGAAAAAATTTCCCGGTCTTTACGACTCTTTTCCTGATCTCGTTTCTGCGAATTTCGAAGTGGCAGCATGAGACGGTGATTGGATTGAAGTTGCTTTTTATGGCGGGCAAGAAAGGCCCAATACAAGTTGGTAATGGGACAATTCGTTTTGGGGTTGAAGGCGCATCCGGTGCAGAAATCACTCATCCGATGGATGTAGGCCGCTCCCGAAATATAGGGTTTGGTGGTCATGAGTGGGCCTGTCCCGAAAGTTCCCATAGCCAGGACATTGGGTTCCACGACCCAGTCAAAAGCATCAACATAGGCCACCCAGAACCAATCGGTCAGTTCACGGGGAGACACATCGAGCAGGGTGGCAATATTCGCAAGGATCATGAGCCTGGTAATGTGGTGGGAATAGCCATGGTCCCAGACCTGACCGATAACCTGATCAAGACAATGTAGTCCGCTCGCTGTTCCCCAAAAGGAAGCGGGCAGAGGGTTCATGGCTCCCAAGGATGAAGGAGTCGCGCCTCCATCCAGATCGGGGACATTCCTTGAAGATTTCCATTTTTGAGTGCCCCATTTGTTATAACCGGCATCACCGGGAACGTCAGCCATGGGGAATTGATTTCTGAAACCATCGGTGGCTTGATGGACATGCCGGACAAATTCACGCCAGCCCAGAACCTGCCGGATAAAACCTTCCTTGGAAGCCAAAGGGAGCGTAAAGGCTTCGACGTCTTTGATAACCCGCCCGGGCAGCAAACGATGAATGTTGAGGAGAGCCGCCATGCGGGTATGAAAGAGCGTCTG
>DOFS01000330.1:0-1037 GCA_003523945.1 Nitrospiraceae bacterium
ATGTGGGTTCGTTGGCTCTTGCCGGGTTCACTGATTGGATCAGGAATCTTCCTGTTGATCTGGAGCGATCATTTGGCATGGCCCATTGGCTCATGGACATTAGCCGAAACCTTATCCGGAAAAGATCCTGAAATGCTGCAACATAAAATATTCGGCATCCTGGCCCTGGCTGTCGGCCTGGTGGAAGGGTTCCTTCGGGCTGGAAAATTTTCTCACATGTTCTGGCGATCACTTCTGCCGGGTTTTGCCCTGGTCGGTGGCTTTATGTTGTTTCGCCACATGCATGGCCTCCACCCAGGTGGCCACGACATTCAGACTCACCATAACATCATGGGCACATTGGCTTTAGCAGGTGGGCTAGCCTGGTTTGTCGGCGAGTTCATACCCCGATCCCAGGCCGCGTTGCAGACGACCTCCCGCGTCAAATTTGGATGCAAAATCCTCTGGGCTCTCCTGGTCATCACCATCGGCGTGCAATTACTTTTCTATTCTGAGTCCTAATGAGAGTTCCCTCCCTACATATCAATAAAGGAGAACCCACTCATTGATCAGCTTCTTACCGAATACCAACACAGCGAATGAGTGACATCATTCGGGGCGTGAATCAACGATTCGGACCAACCTCGAATTCAAGGGCAGTCTGATGAGCGACCAATACCCTACCGTATTCTCAAACAGTACTCCTTCACCCTGCATCCTCCCCACACCAAATACACAACGCCCCGCTCACCATGAGGATCAGGACACATTTCGAACGCCATGAATTTCCGGAATTCTCTCACCCAACCTCATGGTGTTCTGGGAACCAGTGAAAGGCCTGTGCAGTCTTCTCATTTTTGGGACGGTTTAAATATGGCGTGCGCCTTCTAAAGGACATCCTAAGCGCCATCAGCAGCGCAATACAGGCTATGGCAATTCCCGATAAAATGTCCGGGACGATATGAGTATGCATGAGACGGATCCGTGGCCGGGAATTAAAATCCGCCAATTCCGTTCGTAGTATATTCCAACTCACGAATGTAAATTTACCGCTTGAA
>DOFS01000330.1:1223-6062 GCA_003523945.1 Nitrospiraceae bacterium
AATGAGGCATAAGGAAATATTTTCTGGAAATCATCAGGAAGCGGCTTATGGTATTTGCACACGAAGCGAGGGATGAATTTCTTCTTCTCCGAGGAGTTCCAACCCGAATCGTGGATTCTCGGCCATTTCATGGACACTTCTTCTCCCCTGGGGAGCCTCGAATACTAACTGAACTGAGACCGACTGGTTGGCTAATACCGTAACAGATTGATCAATGAAGGTATTGACACCAGGGTGCCAGGCGGAAAGGGTGTATTCTCCAGGGGGGATATCACCAATTGCAAATTTCCCATCCCCTCCCGTGATGCCATAGTACGGGTTATCCACGACCAAACCCCAGGAGAACATATAAGGATGAAACCCGCATTGCATGACAAAGACATTGCGGCCTTTTCTGAGATGAATTGATTCCACCATGGGCTCCCCGGCCAGATGTTGATGCCCCAGGAACCCTGCGGCTTTATGAAAGGGATTCATCGGTAACGGCCGATTAAAGAGGACCCGCGCACCGCGGGTGCGAGCCGTTTCATACCCCTGGATATCATGTTCGATGGGATCCATATTGACAACCGTAATTTCCGATTGATCCCGCACCACATTCACAAACGGGAAAAAATCACAGTCAATGGCCTCAATCCTTGTTGAAACATCCTTAAAGGGTTTGCCTTTTGAAACCTCCTTGAGCACAACGACGACATCTTTAAGAGCCCCGTCAGGCCCAATGACGAAATCTTCCACCAGACGCCAACCGGTTCCCGTCGAAATTCTCCCGCAATACACTGGATCAGGAATCGTGACCAAATTAAAAGCCATCGGCCGCGGTTTCCCTCCTTCAATGGTCACGGTTCCGGAAATCGCACCTCCATTGGAGACGTGGATCTCTTGATAGGCCCAGGACGGACCGACACCGAGAATCAAAAATATGGCAAGTACGGGTAATAATACGCGCATGATATTCCCCAAAAGTTAGAGACCCCTTAAAATCCGGCAGCCGGCCACTACCGCCCTATTTAAAATTGTTTTTTCTGGCCACAGAAAAATTCTTGTGAACAGGTTAACCGTAAAAGTCACAACTTCTTCATGGTTCTCCCGAGAGTTTTCTAAACCACCTGGTAAAGGTCGTTTCGCCTTTCCGAAGCTCCGTCAGAGCCTCAATAATTTCGGACGGGCGCGGAGGACATCCGGGGATGCGAACATCAACCGGAATATGTTGATCCACCGGACCAGTTACTGCATAGCTTCCTTTGAAGATTCCACAATTGATTGCACAATCACCTAAGGCAATGACTAATTTTGGATTGGGCGTGGTTTTGTACACATCCTTCAGCGGACCTTCCATGTTCACCGTAACCGGACCAGTCACCACCAAGGCATCCGCGTGACGAGGAGACGCGGCAATATGAATTCCAATGCGTTCGATATCATAGACAGGATTGGCTAAGGCATTCATTTCCATCTCACAGGCATTACACGAACCGGTATCCACTTCACGAATGGTGAGCGACTTTCGAAACAGTTCAGCCTTCTTTTGAGCTGTTGGCGCAACAGAGATTTTCTGTCCGGCAAGAGCAGGAGGATATTGGCCGGTCACTATTCCTGTTTTGAAACTTTTTTTGAGAATTTCAAACATGGTCTCTCCTCATTTTTGCGGGTCAAATCCCTAAGCCGTCCAGTGGAAAATAGGGCTCCCCCGTCGTTCTTCCATGTCATCACGGTGGTTGGTTTCCCTGCTTCCCACCCATTCCCCTACCCTCCACACTGCACCTCTTGCAATGTATTACAAATCATTCCCCGCATAAGACAGACTGAAGCTTTTATTAATGAGAGGAAAGTCTGAAATAATATTCCCAATCACTGCCAATTGAATCGCCGGCCAATTGACAAAGGAAGGATCACGGACCTTACAACGATGAATCCCTTCGTGTTCTCCCGCCATGAGGAAATACACAATTTCACCACGCCATCCTTCAACAGCAGAAAGCGCCCAGGCTCCGGGATCAGGAACCACCTGGCGACTACCCTTCAGGGGGCCATCAGGGAGGGTACGCTGAATCTCCCCAATCAATCGAATTGATTCGTGGATCTCTGCCATCCGAACCTGAACCCTTGCCCGTACATCCCCATTTATAGAACCCGCCACACGGACGGACAGCTCATCATAGGCTGCAAAAGGCCGATCTCTTCGAAGATCCCGGTCAATCCCCGACGCCCGGCCAACCACACCCACTACCCCATGGTCCCAGGCGGTCTGTTTCCTAAGAATACCCGTGTTCTCAAACCGATCGATCAGCGAAGCATTGACGGCGATAATCTGTTCCAGTTCGGAAAAATCTTTTTCAATACGTTCAAGTTCAGTCACGGTGTCGGATAGTTGAACCGCCTGGGGATCGATCCCCACCCCTCCCACGCAGTTCACACCTCGAAGGAACCGGGAGCCCGTCAGATGGTCGTTCAATTGCATCACTCGTTCTTTCAATCGACTGCAGTGGACATGGACCAGCGCATAGGCCGTGTCATTGCAAATACCTCCCACATCACCAATGTGGTTGTGGAGCCGCTCCAATTCCAGAAACAAACTCCTGAGATACCTGGCCCGTCGAGGCACATGAATATCCATTAACGATTCCACAGCCTGGCAATAGGTCAGGCTATGCGCAAAGGTCGTGTCCCCTGAAATTCGCTCAGCCAATACCACGCCATCGGACAGCGTCTGTTCTTCGAACAGCTTTTCCACACCACGATGTTTCCAAAAATGTTGGAGATCGAGGTGCATAATCGGTTCTCCTGCCACAGTAAACCGGAAGTGTCCGGGTTCAATGATTCCCGCATGGATGGGGCCTACCGGCACTTCGAACACGCCTTCCCCGTGAATGAAATGACCATCGACCGATCCGGGAGGTTGGCGCCATTGTAAGACCGAATTCCATGGTAAATTTTTGTGTAAGGGGTGAACACCCTTGGGCCAATGATTGTGCCGGACCAGGCGCCGAAGATCCGGATGCCCCTGTGCGATGAGGCCGAACATATCCCGGATTTCCCGCTCATACCAGTTGGCCGCATGAATTTTTGGTGTGATGGACTCATAGAGCCGTTCATCCCCCAGGAGATCGGTGGAAACAATAAGCCAGTCCTTGTGCTCACAGAGCGTAAACAAGTACCAGAGTTCGTAGCGCACGTCACGAGGACGGCAATCGACAGCCCATAGCAAAGAAAGAGTTCCTCTGATTTTCTCATTCCCATGAATATATCGGGTAATCGGCAAAATCTGATTGGTGTTCACATGGAGCACAGGAATACCGTGATCAGTGGAGACACGGTTAATCGCCGGACCGAATATGCTTTCCAAATGTTCAACTGGATGAAATACCGGTTCCATGTTTGGTTACCTTCCTATCACCACGTCGGTGGCCCGTTGTAAGAGAGCTTCAACCTGGGTGGGAAGAGAAAATCCCATCCACACCAAGGCGAAGACCGATAAGGCAAGTGGAAGTTGCCCGATATGCCAGGCCTCCCCTTGCCTGACCCCTGCAGGTGGTGTGCCCCATACCATGCCGGTCAGCCGGTAGAGAAATCCTCCGAATAACGCCACCGCGAACAGAACAATGATCATGATGATTCCCAGGCTCCGAATTTCATGTGAGACGGTGATGGTTAGAAATCGCCCCAGATGAAACGAATCAAATTGAAAAGTCATTTGCGCCAGTGAAGTAATCACTAACAGCTCACTGTTAAATAGTGAAAACGGGGGCATCCCCACCAAAGCCAAGCCACCGGCGAGAAAGGCGATTGCGGTAATGGGTTGGACTTTGGCCATGCCCTGGACCTCATGAATCTGTCTGGTTCGATAACGGCGAAAAATATTGCCGACGGCAAAAAATCCCAGCGATTTGGCCAAGGCATGGTTGAGGAGATGCCAAAGCCCACCGAAGGTTCCTAATGGTCCCCCAATACCAAACCCCAACATGGCCAAACCCATATGCTCGATACTGGAGTAGGCAAAAAGCCGTTTGTAATCGCGTTGAATCAGGATAAATAGCGCTGCCGTCCCAAACGAGACCAATCCGATTAAGATCAGGAGGTTCCCTGTAAATCCCGGCGAGACGGCCTGATCCACGATGGATTTACTCCGCAGGACGACATACACCGCAACGGTTTCCAACACTCCGGCCAGCATGGCGGTGACCGGGGCAGGCGCTTCACTATAGGCCTCAGGCAACCAGGTATGCATCGGGACAAGACCAATCTTCGTGCCGTACCCGACCAGAATAAAGATGAAAGCCAACTTAAGGACGTGTCCATCCATCTGAGCAGCCACGGGCAACAAACTGGTCAGGTTCAATGCGGCGTTTTCTTCCCCAAGCACACGAATTGACGAATAATAGGTCAGGACCGTTCCGAACAAAGCGAGGGCAATGCCGACCGAGCAAAGGATGAGATATTTCCATCCGGCCTCCAGGCTTTCCCGGCTTTTAAAAAATGTAATGAGGAACACCGTTGCCAGGGTCGTCGCCTCTACGGCAACCCATTGCACACCCAGACTGTTGGCCAGGGTCGCGACGATCATGGCAAACAAAAATACGTGATACAGAGGGAAAAAGGTCCAGAGACGATGAGGTTGAACTAACTGTTGAATAGCCTCGTCATCAAAATACGACCACAGATAAATCGAACAGGAAAAACCAATACCCACCACGATTGAGAGAATGAAAATCGAGAGACTGTCAATAAACACCACATTTCCGAGTGCCGTGAAGGATTCATCACGAACTACGGTTGCCCAAAGAACCAGATCGGCTACCACCAGGATGACCATAATCATCACGTTCAAGCCGTGAAGCA
>DOFS01000597.1:0-3106 GCA_003523945.1 Nitrospiraceae bacterium
CCTAAGGATTGGCTCCGTCGAGCCTTTGGATGGCTGAACAAAGGGGGAGCCAGTCGCCTGCCCCTCTCACGATTTCATTTTGGAGGTCTCGGAACCACCATGATGAAAAAGGTGATGAAAGATAATCGCATGCCCGGCATACCCGAACTCATGGAAACCGCCAAAGACCTGGATGTGAAGATGATTGCCTGCACCACGACCCTGGGACTCATGGGCATTTCAAAGGATACGCTCATTGATGGCATCGACCAACTCGCCGGGGTCACCACCTATTTGGCTGAAGCCCGGCACGGGTCCGTAAACCTATTTATCTAACGACCGTCACAAAAGGATGAACTATGATACCAGCCGACGTTAAACTTGATACATTAGGGTATTTTTGCCCGATGCCCATCATTCTGACCTCAAAAAAGATCAAAGATCTTGCCTCAGGGCAAATCCTTGAAGTCATTTCGGATGACGAAGGGATTAAAAAGGATATGCCGGCCTGGTGCGAGACAACCGGACATGCCATGGTTGGTATGGAAGAAGAGGGTGCAGCCGACAAAAAAGTCTACAAAGCCTACGTCAAAAAGGCTTAGGCTCTCTCCCGCACTCGCTTCCATTTACAAGTCATACGAATAAATCTGTATGAATTATTTCCGTTTTTCAGCTTTGTCGTTGGCGGTAATCACATCTGATCCCTTTATTCATAAATTTTGAGCATATCTTGGCTATAGATCCCTTCGAAACCATTTGGAGGTTTTGATGAGGGCATTTTAGTTAAGAAAAGTGGATAGAGGCGGAGCCTGCCATCTGTTTATTCACATTCACGGTTGCTGCCGTTACCGCCACACGTACATCCGGCATGACTTCCCTCAGATCATATTGATGGTGGGGCCGGCGCCTGGCCATAGATAAAAACCTCAACCCCTGCGTGGGTTAACTGGCGGATCAGAGCACGACCGGGGGTTCTGTGGCAAGTTCGTATATTTACCGTAAGCCTCATCCGACAGAGCCGCCTTCGTGGCCGGACCTTGCAGGACCAGGGAAAATTCTCCAGAAGAAGATGCAACGCCAGCATCAACTTACTGATAAAGAATAAGCGCCGCCCTCCCCAATTACTCTGTAGGAACTTTTTCTCTCGTGCGGGGTCCCATGGCATCAAGATGAATCTTCGAGCCGGACTTGGGTTGTTCCGCAACCTCGGGTAACGACACAATTCCACCAAAATTTTTGTTAAGCGGGAAACGAAAAGGGGGATGTCCAGTGAGACCCTCTTTCTCCGTGCTGGATTGGGCAAACATTCCTGATGGCAAAATCAAGGCACCAGCTATTATCCCCATCAATGCCATATTGCGGAACAGACTTTTTCCCATCATCATTTTCGGCTCCTTATTCTTCTAAAAAACTCCATAAGCGGTTGGGCCAATCGTTCGAGTGCGTTCGGTTGGTTTCAGAGTCGCCCCAACAACATGCTTCATTTTCATGTATAACCTGACTGAGCAACACCCTGGGACGATCCCCCAAAGTGCTCTCGTAGCCACTCTTCCGATATTCGAATGAGAGTACTGTTTCGAATATGACATGAAGTTTCCCCAACAAATTTCCACGCCCCAGTAAAAACCAAGGATTCCACAGAGGTGAGTCTTCAATCCACCACGAATACAATCATGTGATATCGCAGGTACCCAACGGGATCCTTTAAATCTTTACCCAACTTTCCTGTCTAATTGGATGGGATGGTTGCTGAGGAGGACAACGAAATCAATGAAAGGAGAAACCTATGGCGCGGTTTATCATTGCCGGAAGCAAAGGTACGGGTGATCCAACAATGGCCACCCTTCCGTTTACCCCTCACAAAGAGCTCAAGAACAAGGGCATGAGGTCGTTATTGTGGCTTCAGGCTGAGGCGGTCGTCTTAGCCAAAAAAGGCATGGCGGACGGCGTCCAGAGCGGCGGGTTACCTGCATTGAAAGTGTTAGCCAAAACCATTCTGTCTCAGAATATTCCTCTGTGGGAGTGTTGAATAAAAATAATTTTCAAGGGCATATTGACCTACAGGCACGTTGCACATCTGAGGCCTCGGGGCGGTTCAAAAAAGTTCGTCCAGTCCTGCCCTGAGTCATGTCGAAGGGAAGGCCGCAGTCATTTTTGTGCGCTGAGCGTACTTCCAGTACGTGAGCACAGAAAAATGGCGACCTGCCTGCGCGAAGCCGCTCCAGCGAAGGCAGGGAACGCCGCTGGTAGTTTTTTTCAACAGCCCCGTTGTGGGTCTGTTCAGCCTGTGCGACGGCCCGGCAAATTCACGAATCTGATCTCGAGGTGGGAGCAATAATGAAAGGCATGCCGGATTATGTGAAAGCCGTTCCCGAAAGTGATCACAATCTTCGTTTTAAATCCTTGGTTGGAAGGACCCAGACTGCACGAAGGCCATGGGGTTACTAAGGACGAATCATGTGTTCCGGACGGACAAAGGTGTTGAATTCTTCTTCTGTCACAAATCCGCTGGCGATAGCTTCTTCTCGCAGGGTGCGTCCATTTTTTAAGGCCCCTTGAGCAATTTTGGCAGCCTTATCGTAGCCGATGTGAGGAACCAATGCCGTGACCAGCATCAGGGATTGTTCCATCAGCTCGGAAATACGTCCGATATTGGGTTCAATGCCCACAATGCATTTATCGGTGAGGCTCATGACGGCATCGCCGAGGAGACGGATGGATTGAAGCACGTTGTACGCAATGACGGGTTTGAACACATTGAGTTCAAGATGCCCTTGTGCGCCGGAAATCGTGATGGTCGTGTGATTCCCCATCACCTGCGCACAGGCCATGGTCATGGCTTCGCATTGAGTGGGATTCACCTTTCCCGGCATGATGGAAGAGCCCGGCTCATTTTCCGGCAGGGAGAGTTCTCCAAGACCGGAGCGCGGACCGGAACTTAAGAGACGAAGATCATTGGCAATTTTATTCAGACTGACGGCGATCACATTCAACACGCCGGAGATTTCCACCATGGCATCATGCGTGGCCAACGCTTCGAACTTATTGGAAGCCGAAAGAAAGGGCAGCTGCGTATATTTAGCGACTTCTTCAGCAAACTTCTCACCAAACCCGGGCTTCGCGTTCA
>DOFS01000597.1:3209-3505 GCA_003523945.1 Nitrospiraceae bacterium
CCAAACCCGGGCTTCGCGTTCAATCCCGTACCCACAGCCGTACCGCCTTGCGCAAGGGGATACAGTCGTTTAAGGCCATCCTGAATCCGATCAATTCCAAATTGCACCTGGGCCGCATATCCTGAGAATTCCTGCCCAAGGGTGAGAGGAGTGGCGTCCTGCAAATGGGTTCGTCCGATTTTGATTATGTCCTTCCATGCCTGTGATTTCGTCATCAACGCTTCGTGCAAATGCTCCAGGGATGGAAGCAGGACATGGTGCAGTTGCTCAACCGTGGCAATATGCATGGCCGTGGG
>DOFS01000504.1 GCA_003523945.1 Nitrospiraceae bacterium
TGGTCGGATGACATATCAAAAACGGGTTAAAAAAATTGAAGTTAACCATTTTTTCAACTTTTCCAAAAAAGATCGATAAGTATGACTAACTTTGGCGTAATCCGGGAGGATCGTTTTTCAAATGAGTGATCTAATCGCCGCCAGATCCCTGATGGCCATGTCGCTGGGATTTCACATCATCTTTGCGGTTGTGGGCATGGCCATGCCTCTCCTGATGGTGGTGGCTGAATGGCGATGGCTGAAAACAGGGAAAGCCGTCTATCTGGCTATTGCCAAACGCTGGGCCAAAGGCACGGCCATTTTTTTTGCTATTGGAGCCGTGACGGGAACCGTGTTGTCATTCCAATTGGGACTACTCTGGCCCCGGTTTATGGAATGGGCCGGTCCCATCATCGGACCGGCCTTTGCCATCGAAGGGTTTGCGTTTTTTACGGAAGCTATTTTTCTCGGGATCTATCTCTATGGATGGCAAAAGGTGAGCCCGGGCACACACCTCGCAGCGGGAGGCGTTGTGGCGCTGAGTGGAATCACCTCCGGGGTCGTCGTCGTCATGGCAAACGGGTGGATGAATACCCCCAGAGGATTTATGATGCATGGCGAAATTCTGGCCAACATCGATCCCGTGGCGGCCCTCTTCAATCCCTCGGGCTTATTACAGGCCCCCCACATGATCCTTGCCGCGTTTGCGGCCACCGGTTTTGCGGTGGCGGGCATTCATGCGTTCCTGCTTCTCCGCCACCCCGGTAATGCGTTTCATCAATCGGCTTTAAAAATTGCATTGGTCATCGGTGGAATCAGCGCCGTTCTTCAACCGCTCAGTGGAGATTTCCTCGCCAAACAGGTGGCAGAATTCCAACCGTTAAAATTGGCGGTCTTCGAAGCCCAGGCCGAGACACAACGGGGCGCGCCGTTTCGCATAGGCGGGGTCTGGAATTCGGGAACCGAATCGTTTGACCATATATTGGAAATCCCCTATGCCCTCAGCCTCATGTTAACGTCCGATCCCGACGGGAAGATAATGGGCTTTAAAGATTTCCCCAAGGAACACTGGCCCCCGATGGGAATAACCCGAACGGCGTTTCAACTCATGGTGTTTATCGGATTTTTGATGATGGGCCTGGCACTCTGGGGTCTCTGGCTTGTTTATAAGAAGAACTCTCTCTTTCATTCCCGGCGATTCCTCCAGGCGACAGTCTTTGCGACACCGTTAGGTTTCCTGGCAATTGAGGCCGGTTGGGTGGCGACGGAAGTGGGCCGGCAACCCTGGGTCATCGTGGGCTATCTGAAAACCGCAGAGGCGGTGACCCCCATGCCGGGGCTGATCACTCCCTTTATGATTTTTGCCGCGTTATATGCTTTCCTGACGTGTATTGTGGTCTGGTTGATGTGGCGGCATGTCTCGGCCACCCCCAGTCAGTTCGAGATGGCTTCCCCAGCAGAGAAGGCGGAACCGGCGTGATGGAACTTGAAATTGCTCTCGCCAACGTATTACTGATCGCTTTGACGTTTTACGCCCTGCTGGGCGGGGCCGATTTTGGTGCCGGAGTATGGCACCTCCTGGCCAGAGGTCCCACCAGGCGGGCACAACATCAGTTAATCGGGGAAGCCATCGGACCGATCTGGGAGGCCAATCATGTGTGGTTGATTTTGATCGTGACGATTGTTTTCACGGCTTTTCCGCGGGCCTATGTGCATATTTCCACCACGCTGCATATTCCCCTGACTATCCTGGTCATCGGCATCGTCCTTCGCGGGTCGGCATTTGCCTTTCGTCACTATGACATTAAGGATGATGACATTCACCTCAGGTGGGATCAATTGTTTGCCGTGTCCAGTCTCATCAGTCCTCTCCTGTTGGGTATTATCATCGGCACAATCACCGCCGGGAATTTTCCCATAAACCCGAATAACTTTTTCGAAGCCTACATGTCTCCCTGGCTGAAAGTTTTTCCCCTGAGCATGGGATTATTGACCCTGTTGCTGTTTTCATATTTAGCAGCCACCTATCTTCTTCTTGAAACCCACGATTTCACATTGCAGACGATCTTTCGGAATCGGGCGATCACTGCAGCCCTCCTGGCGGGATTATTGGAGGAAACCGTGTTGTACCTGGGAAAATCCGGGGCACCACGACTCTGGGGCGAGCTGACAACCAGCCTATGGGGAGTGTCCATTCAACTCGGTGTCGGCGGTTTAACGATTGCCGCGATCCTTTTGCTTGTCACACAGCGCTATTGGTGGGCCCGGGTCTGCGCCATCCTGCAGGTCACCCTGACCATTTGGGCATGGGGTCTCGCACAATTCCCGTATTTGATCCCTCCCGACCTGACGATCTTTAATGCTTCCGCTCCTGAGGTTACCCTGCAATTTATCGCTGGGACTTTAGTGGTCGGGGCGCTTTTCCTGTTCCCTTCCCTGTTTTACCTGTTTCGAATTTTTAAAGGGAGCACCTTGTTCCGGCATAAGGGGCACCATGAATAAAAAATCCTGTACGGGATACTGTCAAACATCCCCCGATATTCACTCCAAGGTCTTGGCCCAAGACGGAGGCCCCAAACCCTATCCCTTGACCGTGTATTTCGACGGCGACTGTCCGATTTGTCGTCGTGAGATCGATCTTATGAAAATATTCAACCGGAAGAACCATCTCAAATTCATTGATTTTGCGGCTTCATCCTATCTTCCGGATGAACACGGATTAAGTCCATGTGATTTGGGCCAAGTCATTCATGCCCGGTGGGCGGATGGAACGCTCATTACCGGAATCGAAGTGTTCAGAGAAATGTGGGAGGCCATTGGATTACGAAGGCTCGCAAGATTGGCTCGGCGGCCCACGATCAACAAAATTCTGGGTCGCGCGTACGACTGGTTTGCCCGAAACCGGTTGCGACTGACAGGCCGGGCCTGACCGGGTTATTCGAACGGATTGCGACGGCATTCATGTGGTTGGCTCATGCCGAGATCGCGTGAACCCCGTTTCATCCCTGCCTCCGTAATGGTTCGATTAAGAATGAATGAATTTTTAAAAACCCTGAACGGCTATGCCAGCAGAGAAGGGCCGCGGAGCTGGATTCTCATTTTAGAGGACCAACTTTCCGATGACATCGGCCCCTTAAGCCGGGAAGACCCTCACGGCCTGGGTGTGGTGTTTATTGAGTCTCATTGGAAGCTTAGAAGGAGACCCTACCATAAGCAGAAAATCGCCTTTCATCTGCTCAACCTGCGTCACTTCGCCCTTGAACAGGCGAAGCGGGGTGTGGCCGTTCGCTACCAAACGACATTTAAACCCTTGCGGAAAACGTTAAAACCCCTCATTCGGGAATTGGGCTCTTTGCGGGTGATGGAACCCGCGGAACTGGAAGTCAGACAGGATCTAGATCCGCTCGTCAAAAAAGGTTTGGTCACCTTCATCCCTCATGAAGGTTGGCTAACTTCCAGGCATGACTTTGAGGAAGGCGCCGGAAAACAGCCTCCCTGGCGCATGGATACCTTTTATCGTTTTGTTCGAAAACACACCGGCATCCTGATGGACGGTCCCCGCCCGATAGGCGGAAAATATAGTTTCGATACCGAAAATCGTAAGCCCTGGAAAGGAAGCCCGCCACCCCCAAAGGAACCCCGCTTTCCGCCCAATCCCATCAAGACCGAGGTCGTCAAACTCGTTGAATCCCGATTTGCCGACCACCCCGGCACGCTACATCCGGAATTTCTCCCGGGAACGAAAAGCGATGCCCTCCGGCAATGGCACTGGGCCCGAACACAATGTCTCCCACATTTCGGACCCTATGAAGATGCCATGGCTGAACAAGAACAGACGCTCTTTCACACCCGCATAGCGGCTCTCCTCAACATTCATCGTGTGCTGCCCGGGCGGGTTATTAAAGACGTCGAAGCCTTAAAGCTCCCGTTGGCTTCCAAGG
>DOFS01000057.1:0-2637 GCA_003523945.1 Nitrospiraceae bacterium
CCATACCCTGTGACCGTGAAGGGAAATGAGATTCTCATGAATGAATCTCGGTTTCCAATCTACGCCGAAAAGGATCCAGCCCGGTTGCCATGGCAGGAATTGGGGGTGGATGTCGTGCTTGAATGTACGGGGTTGTTTACCAAGCGCGATCTTGCGGCCAAGCATGTGGACGCCGGCGCGAAGCGGGTCATCATCAGTGCCCCTTCTCCGACAGCTGATGTCACCATTGTCCCTGGGGTCAACGACCACCAGTTCGATCCGGGAAAGCACCAGGTCATTTCGTTGGCCTCTTGCACCACGAATTCTCTGGCGCCTCCCCTGAAAGTGCTCCACGACAATTTTGGAGTTGAGCACGTCATGGTCACTACGGTGCACGCCTATACAGTTTCCCAAGCGTTGGTTGATGGCCCGGCCAAAAAACAACGACGAGGCCGAGCGGCCGCTGTATCGCTGATCCCCACCACTACAGGGGCAGCCGTGGCCACCACGCAAGTGCTACCGGAATTGGAAGGACGGATGGACGCTATTGCCATTCGTGCCCCGGTCCTGGATGGAGCCATCACTGACATTGTTGCCCATCTTCGCCAAGAATGCAGTGTCGGAAAAGTGAATGCGGCATTCAAGGCGGCAGCCGATGGGCCATTGAACGGCATCTTAGGCTATAGCGAAGAGGAATTAGTCTCGGCAGACATCCTGGGAGATCCCCATTCCGGTATCGTGGATGCGCTTTCGACGCGTGTCGTGCAAGGACACGTCGTCAAGGTTCTCGTCTGGTACGACAATGAATTCGGGTATGCTCGGCGGCTGCTCGATATTTTCGTTCGGCTCCCTCTGTAATCGGCTCGTGGAATGTTCGTTGGCGGGCGCTAATCTCCGACAGAGAACGTTCTAGCGAAGTCGAAGGATCAAGACAAGGAGTAAGATGGATTCCCGCTTCCTACCTGCGGGAATGACGCCGTGAGAAGAGTCCTGTCCGACGTTGATTCTCCTGCCTGTCATGCCCGACATTTTTAACTGGCATCAATCTTCGGCCTTTCCCCCGATCAGAAAAGAGAAGAATAGATTCTCGCTTCCTACCGACGGAAATGACGGAAAAAACATAAGGCGAATAGATACAAGATGGATCCCTGATTAAAACTAGCAGGGATGATGGAGTAAGGTTGTCTGTTGATGCGATATTGAGAGATTGGAATTCGCAGATATCACCCACACTTTTGTTGATACGGCATGACCGGAATGGTCGAGCATGAACCCATGAACAGAACAGAGGAAAGCTTGTTGGCAACAACCGTTCTCAAGAATCGCTCTCATGGGATGAAGGCTCATGGAGACGAGCATGTTCCTGGCCATTTCCTACAAAGTTACCATGCTGAATGCCGAGGCGCAGATTTGATGTTGGACATTGGGGGTATTGAAAAATCATGCTTTGAGTTTGGCCTGAGGGGCCGCCCTGCCTGCGTCGGAGTAGCTTTGCGTCCACGTGCTGAAGGGATTTGACGCGCAAGTGCATAGGCAGGGCGTGCCTTTGCCGTGCTCACCGACTTCACCCTCAAACCGGGGGCAGCATCTGATAGAGATGGCCAGCAGGTCATGATCTAATTTTGAGTAGAGACCGGAGTCTTGATCGTATAGACTAATAGGAAAGGTCATTTCAAAGTACATCTGTCAAAAGGAGCGTGATAATGAAAGTGCTGCTGGCGGTAGAGCAAACCCGCATATCCGTAGGAGCTATTCGACTACTCACCAAGTTAACACTTCCAAGCCGTTCAGATCTGATCCTTCTCCACGTAAATGCCGTCCCTCAAAAAATTACGGGTTTGGCGAAGGAAAGAATTTTAAAAATCTCTCAGCAGGTCCAAGAAGTCCAAAAAAAAGTAAGTGAACAGGCCCGACAGTTTCTGAGTAAGATCGAGAAAACGTTACGTCGGCAGGATGTGGTGTTTCATCCTCAGGTAAAAATTGGATTTCCTGGAGAGGAGATTTTAAAAACCATTCACTCGAAGGGTATCGATCTGGTGGTCCTTGGGACACGGAGTTATTCCCAAGCCGCCGGTTTTTTTCTCGGCAGTGTGAGTCAATGGGTGTTACAGGAAGCGCCATGCTCGGTGGTGATCGCGCGCAATAGGCCTCACAAGAAACTGAAGGACCGGGGAATGAAAGTTCTGCTGGCTACGGATGGATCGCCTGATTCTGGTGCGGCAGTCGATTTTATCAACATGATGGGTTTCCCGGCTTCCTCGGAGGTCATGATTCTTCATGTGATCAAAAAACAGGTGTACGAAACCGAACGTGCCTTAATGACCGGTAGGGAAAATGAAAAAGAATTTGCAAAATTGGCAGAAGAATTGTTTGAGGCTCGAGGACAACAGGGGGCAAACCTTCTTGAGCAGACTTCAAAAAGACTGTCTTCCCCTGACCTCACGATTCAAAAGCGGTTGGTCTATGGCAACGCTGCGAACGAAATATTGAAAGCTGCTCGATTGATGAAGGCTGATCTCATTGTGGTGGGCTCGCAAGGATCGACGGGGGTTAAGCGGATGTTCCTGGGTAGTGTGTCGAACAAGGTTGTTCACAGTGCGGGATGTTCGGTGGCGGTCATTCGCCACAAAGAAAAGAAGTAATTCTCGGAAGCCTGGG
>DOFS01000057.1:2831-6357 GCA_003523945.1 Nitrospiraceae bacterium
GTGGTAGCAGGATGTCCAGATCGTTCATAAAAAACTGCTCCTGGATACCCCCAGCTTGCTGGTGGGGTCTCTACTTAAAAGGGAAAACCCGGTACCGGCATGGTGGCATGGAAAAACCAGTACTTCGAGGAGCAAATGCAGGACTTTCTGGCCTATGCGCTGACCCTGCGGAAATAAAGCAGAAAGTAAGGAATTACGGAGCCTGTTAATAAGGAGGAGACCATGAGCACATTAGTTGTAGTCGGCTACAAGACCCGTTACAAAGCGGAGGAAGTCCGGCTCACCCTGCGCAAACTGGAGCGCGATTATCTGATTGAGCTGGAGGATGCAGTGGTCGCGGTCAAGGATGACAAGGGCCAGGTTAAACTCAACCAGTCCATCAATCTAACGGCCACTGGCGCGCTCAGCGGTGGGTTTTGGGGAACGCTGATCGGCATGATCTTCATGAGCCCGCTGCTGGGCATGGCGCTTGGCGCGTTTGGTGCTTCCGTCGGCGCGGTTTCCGGCGCCTTAAGTGATGTCGGCATTGACGACCAGTTCATGAAGAAGTTGGCGGCCACCATGACACCCAACTGTTCCACACTGTTCGTGCTTGTCCGCAAAGCGACACCTGACAAGGTGCTGGCAGAGTTGAGCGGCACAGGCGGCACAATCCTTCATACCTCACTCTCTCACGAGGACGAAGCCAAACTGCAAGCGGCCCTGAAAGCGTGAAAGGGGTAGCGGCCACGAACGATTCCCCCATGCGACGGCCTTCGATGAAAACATCAATCGGCCTATGCCATTTCACGTGCCGGAGTCACTCGCTCTCGACGAAGTGTACCCGTTGATCGCTTGGCTGCCATTTCAGATTGGCACGGTCAAGGAAGGTGCTGTAATCGACAGGCGGACGCGCCTCAGCCACAGATGCCGAATCTCAACGGCTTTATTCAGGAACCCGGACTGAACCTGCCTGGCAGGGAGGAGATGCTCTTTTCCTCAGTCTTAAAGCTCTCACGGATCAATCACAGTCGAAATGGTTATGCCCTTACATGAGAATACAAGAAGCGTTCTTCTGGCCGGGAAAGACACACGCGTAATCGGACTCGTTTCACTGGCCGGTATGATCCATACGGAAGCGTTCGCACAGCGCGAGTTCGGCGACGTCACACCGGGTGTGGGTTTCATGTGGGACGAGCCGTCGTGCCCGCTGTCGTAGGCTTTCATCGACGACACCGCGGCAGTATCCATTCTGAAAATGCGCAAGGAGAAACTGAATTGAATTGCAGCGCGCAAACGGTTTACAGTGGGAGGCGCTCAATGAGCGAAGAGGAGAGAACAGGTCAGACGCATAGCGTCGGCAGTCGCCGAGAGAATTACGTCCGGCCACTCTCGAGCAGATCGTTGAGGCGCATGAGACCTTGAGGTTTGGAAGTACAATCGGCAAGGTCGTGATGACCGCAAACGAAGGTAGCCCGATGAGCAAACGGTCGACCTGACCGGAAACTTCAATGTCATGCGCTTAGCCATTCCCTACCTGAAGAGGTCTCGAGCTGGTGTCATCATCAACAGGTCTTCGGTTGCCGGTCGATTTGGGGCCAATAGAAGCCCCTATTGCACTGCAAAGTGGGGCCTGCTCGGCTTTACTAAAACTCTCTCCATAGAACTCGGGGCGTTTGGGATTCGCGCGAACGTGATCTTGCCGGGGGCGGTCGATGGCCCCCGCATCGAGAAAGTTTTCGAGGGACGTGCGAAAGCCACACATCAGTCGATCGAAGAAATCAGGAAAGAAGCCATGGCTGTACAGTCACCTAAGAGGCTGCTGGTCCCTAAGGACATTGCTACACTCGCCGTTTTCCTCGCTTCGGCTGCAGCGAAGTCGAATTCCGGGCAGATGCTGCCGATCGATCACGACATGCAGCAGGCTTCGTAAGGACATTGCAGAGAGGAATCATATGAAAGACACATTGCGTGACCAACTGATTGGGACATGGAAGCTCGAATTCCAGGTGGAAACTCTTGGGGACGGATCTGCGCCGGTATACCCCATGGAAGAGCGTCCGATGGGCATCATCATGTACATGCAGGATGGATAAATGTCGGCCCAGTCGATGTGCTCTGACCGCCCGAGCTTCGCTTCCGGTGACTAGTTCAACGGGACCACAGAGGAATATCGGGAAGAAGCTTCCACGTATATTGCGTACTCCGCCGTCAATGGCGATGACGTGAAGGGACTATGACCATGGGCGCCGCCGTAGAACTCCACAACCGTGAGCGCGCCGCAATATTACCCATTCGCTCACTTGCAAACCAGGCTTTCTCCCGCGCCGCCGGGGCACCCCTGATCGAAGGCAACACCATCCGACTTCTCCAAGACGCGTGCGAGAATTACCCGGCGTGGCTCGATGCAATCCGCGGGGCGAAACGCTACATTCACTTCGAAAACTACATCATTCACGAAGACGATGCGGGTCGAATGTTTGCCGACACGCTCGTCGGCAAAGCGCAGGAAGGCGTGCGCGTGCGACTCATTTACGACTGGATGGGCGGATTCGGTAGAGCGTCGCGCGCTTTTTGGAACCGTTTGCGCGCGGGCGGCGTGAACGTGCGTTGCTATAACCCGCCGCGCTGGGACTCACCTTTTGGCTGGCTCAGTCGTGACCATCGTAAGACGATCTCGGTGGATGGCGAGGTGGGCTTTGTCACCGGCTTGTGCGTGGGGCAGATGTGGGTCGGTGTGCCTGAAAAGAAGATTGAACCGTGGCGCGATACCGGCGTGGAAGTGCTCGGACCGTCGGTGGCTGTCATTGAGCAGGCGTTCGCAGATGTCTGGGCGATGATGGGAGAGCCGATTCCTGAGTGCGACCTGGTCAAACCAGACGCGCACGCGCAGAAAGGCGAAACGGCCCTTCGTGTTGTGGCGAGCGTGCCGGCGACGGCGGGGATGTTTCGTGTCGATCTACTGATGGCCTCCCTTGTGAGGAAACGCCTCTGGTTGGTCGATGCGTATTACGCCGGGACGACCTCCTATGTGCAAGCGTTACGTGCGGCAGCGAGCGACGGCGTTGACGTGCGCCTGCTTGTGCCGAACGCAACCGATATTCCGCTTCTTAGGCTATTGTCCAGAGCGGGTTATCGTCCACTGTTGGAAGCCGGTGTGCGAGTCTTCGAGTGGAACGGAACGATGCTGCACGCGAAGACGGCCGTCGCCGATGGACATTGGGCGCGCGTCGGTTCGACGAATCTCAACGTCGCCAGTTGGTTAGGCAATTGCGAGATGGATGTCGTCGTTGAAGACGAACCTTTCGCGTGCTTGATGGAGCAGACGTATCTGCAGGACTTGGAGAACGCGACCGAGGTGGTCTTAGATGTACAGCGGAAGGTGCGCGCGCCGAATGAGCCGCGCCATCCGCATCTCATACTCACCAGCGGTGGAGGGAGCGGCGGGCGTGCCGCTGCAGGCGCCCTTCGTCTCGCCAACACCGTGGGCGCGGCCTTCACGAACCGGCGTGTGCTCGAACCCCTCGAAGCGCGTATCACGGTGACG
>DOFS01000057.1:6488-12378 GCA_003523945.1 Nitrospiraceae bacterium
CGGCGGGGGTGATGCTACTGACCTTGACGATTCTTTTCGCGTTTTTCCCGCGCCTGTTAGCCTATCCACTCGTCCTAGTCTTCACCTGGATCGCCGGCGCGCTACTCTACAGAGGCTACAAGCTGTACCGCGGCAAAGCTCAGTGAGAGAGTGGAGGGGGCCAGCAAAGTGGATCATCGATCCGCTCAGAAGAGGCGTCCAGGCAGGCGCACCGAAGAGAAGTGCGATTCGGCTAGAGATGGAGAGGGCGGTAGCGGTTGACGGCCACTAGATAGTTGACCCATGTCACCACTGAAGTCTTAACGCGATTGGCCCAACTCGTGGATAGCAGGACACTTAAGATTCAAGTTGGTAAGGTTTTTCTCTTGGAAATGATCGTGCTGAGCCAGGGGAGAACGCCGATGCGGTGGTCGAAGAAGGCCTGGGCGGGAGAAAATAGGCATGGATTGTCAGCACGGGGACGGGATAGGGGTGAACGTCACCGGGATTCAACAATCCCAAGGGATAGACAGGTTGACGTTCGGCGCCCTGTCTAGTCGGTAGCAAGGTCGATACGTCCTTTCGCTCGATCCATTGGCGGTTCCCGAGGCCTGTCGCTCTTAGCAGGTGGTGTTAGAACTGGCGCCGGTGAGCATCATCAGCATGTTGCCGGATAACAGGAGGACTCATGTTCGGAACCATTCGCAACATCGAAGGTGAACAGATCGACTACACCTTCCACCCGGGCGATAAAAGCCGGAACGTCATCGTTGTCCTCGGGCACGGGGTCACGGGCAATAAGGATCGTCCGTTCGTCGTCGCGCTGGCAGAAGCCCTGTCACACGACGGAATCCCGACGCTGAGGCTGTCGTTCTCCGGCAACGGCAACTCGGAAGGTCGATTTGAGGATTCCACGATCTCCAAGGAAGTGGCGGATCTGCGCTGCGTGCTCGACGCGCTCGACGGATGGAAGATCCTGTATGTCGGCCACAGCATGGGCGGAGCCGTCGGCGTTCTTCTGGCCGGCAAAGACACGCGCATGGTCGGACTGGTTTCCCTGGCCGGCATGGTTCATACGGAAGCGTTCGCGCAGCGCGAGTTCGGCGACGTCACACCGGATGAAGGCTTCATGTGGGATGAGCCGTCGTGCCCGCTATCGCAGGCTTTCCTCGACGACACCGCGGCCATTGGCACCGTCGTCACCCGTGCTCCGTCGATCCGGGTCCCCTGGCTGCTCGTCCATGGAACCGAGGATGACGTTGTCCCCCTCCAGGACTCGCTCGACATCTTCGAGCGGGCCAATGAACCCAGGCAGCTCGTCCGGATTGAAGGTGCAAACCACGTGTTCTCCGAGCACACACCGGAGATGATCAAGGTCGTACACGAATGGGTTCGGGAACAGGTCGGACGCGGGTAGACCAGTCTTGCTTTGGATGAAGGAGCGATAAAACGTGGAGTCGTGGCTATGTCGTCACGGCCATCGGATGCGTCCTTAACTGTCGGGAATGGGGGTCAATGATCATGAAACTCTTCAAACATATTCTCTACGTATCCGAAACATCCGTGGCACAGGAGCCGTCGATAGCGAGGGCCGTGTCAGTGGCGGAAAACAATCAAGCGGACCTGACGGTCATTGATGTCATTCCACCCATCACCGCGGGCATCGGGATGCTGCCCGGCGGACACACGTCCGGTGAATTACAGACAGCCATGGTGAGTGAGGGCCGAAAAGGGCTGGAGTCCCTGGTCGAGCCTTATAAGGAACGCCTCAGCATCCGGCTGGACGTCCTGCAGGGCAAGACGTATCTTGAAGTGATTCGTGCCATTCTACGTCACCAGTACGATCTGCTGATCAAGCCGGCTGAAAATCCAAATTTCATCGAACGGCTGTTTGGCAGCGACGACATGCAACTGCTGCGCAACTGCCCCTGTCCGGTATGGCTCACACGCTCAGAGGAGAAGTCGGATTACGCGTGCATTCTGGCAGCAGTCGACGTCGACCCGGATATGCCTGACGAAATAGAACAAAATCTCAACCGGCAGATTCTTGAACTGTCCAGTTCGCTCGCGATATCAAAATTTGTCCCACTGAATGTCGTTCATGCTTGGGATGCCCCATTCGAGAAGAAGGTGCGGTCATGGAGCGACAGTGATGCTGTCATGGCTTATGTTGATGGTGAACGTTCACGACATGAAATCGCGTTTACCCGTCTTGGCAAGCAGTTAAGAGACCAAATAGGCACGGAGGCCTATGACCATCTTTCGCCTCAATTCCATTTGCGCCGCGGGATACCCTCCAGGGTCATACCGCAAACCGTGAAGGAGTTGCAGGCCGATCTGGTGGTCATGGGGACTGTCGCTCGGACAGGCATTGCCGGGTGGCTCATTGGAAATACCGCGGAGGCTATTCTCGAACAGTTGCAATGTTCCGTGCTCGCTGTTAAACCCCCTGGGTTTGTCTCTCCGGTCAAGCTGGCTGAGGAAGAGGCGCCACGCCCGACATCCCGATAAACCGGTTCCTCGGGCGACACATTCCGTATAAATGGGATTTGTCTTGTATTAATGCAATATTGAGGGATTGAAATTCGCTCACATCACCATCACGGTTCTTGATGTGTCATGATCCGGATGGCCGATCATGAATTCACGAGCAGGACAGGGGAGAGCTTGATCGCCCCAAATATTCACATGGAATACTCTAGCTGCCAAGTTGAGTACTGGAGGCGAACAGATGCTTTTAAGATTCAGGCGAAGGATAGGTACGATTCGACTCGAGATACATGATGAACGGAGGACATCCCGACAATCCCGTAACCCGGGAGAAGTATGACGCGGTGCTTTTTGACCTGGATGGTGTCATTACGAATACGGCCAAGATGCATGCGACATGCTGGAAAAACATGTTCGATGCGTATCTGAAGAAGCGCTCCGCCAAAACGGGTGAACTGTTTCGCCCTTTTGATCTTGTCGCAGATTATACTGTGTACGTGGATGGAAAGCCTCGGTTCGATGGAGTGCGAGATTTTTTACTCTCCCGCGGTATCAGGCTTGCTGAAGGACTGCCCGATGATCCTCCCCGGAAGGAAACCGTGTGCGGACTGGGGAATCATAAAAACCAACTGATCGAGGCATTTTTAGAAACAGATGGGGTCGAGGCCTACGAGGGGACCGTCGCGTTCCTCAGGCATGTTCGTGCTGAGGGAATCAAAACAGCGGTGGTGACCTCCAGCCAGAACGGCAAAGCGGTCCTCAACGCTGCGGGCATTGGAGATCTCTTTGATGTGGAAGTCGACGGGAATACCCTTGTCCATCAACATTTGGCGGGGAAACCCGCTCCGGATTCCTTCTTGAAAGCGGCCGAAATGCTTGGCGTCCGGCCCGCGCGTGCGGTGGTGGTCGAAGATGCCATCTCCGGTGTGCAAGCCGGGGCCACAGGGGGCTTCGGGCTTGTGATCGGCGTGGCCCGGAAAGGCAATGCGGAGGAACTGAAACAACATGGCGCCCATCTCGTTGTCACCGACCTGGGCGAGTTCGTTCGGTGAATGCGCTGGTTTGCCATGAAAAGAAGGAATTCTGTATTCCAGAGTCAAGTGTATCTGACAGGATCGCAATGGACCTGTTCACCCAATATTTGTGAGGTCGTGACGCATGATTCACCATGAACGCCTGATTCCGCCCCCCCACATTTATCCACCGGATGAATGGAACCTGATTGAAAAACAGTTTAATCCGGACTTTTTGTCTCATACCGAAACCATCTATTCAATTGGCAACGGCTACCTTGGTATGCGTGGATGTCCGGAAGAGGGAGTGCCTGTCGCCCAGAATGGTACGTTCGTGAACGGCTTTTATGAATCATGGCCGATTCTGTATGGCGAGGAGGCGTATGGCTTTGCCAAAACCGGCCAGACCATTGTGAATGTGACGGATGCCAAAAAAATCAAACTCTATGTTGACGATGAACCGTTTCATCTTTTCAACGCGACCCTCCTGAGTTTCGACCGTCGTCTCAATATGAAATCCGCCACGCTGGACCGGCAGGTTGTGTGGGAGACCCCATCAGGAAAGCAGGTGTTAATCAAATCGAGACGTCTCGTATCTTTTCCCCACCGACACCTTGCGGCCATTTCCTACGAAGTTACCATGCTGAATGCCGAGGCACCGATCGTCATCTCTTCAGAGATGCTGTACCTTCACGATCAAAACAAGCGGGACGGTGACCCCCGTCAGGGGAAAGGGTTTATGGAGCGCGTACTTCACCCACGGAAGCATGACGTCAAAGATCGTCGGGTGATCCTGTGCCATGGAACGAAAAACAGCAACCTGACACTCGCTTGTGCCATCGACCATGAACTCAACACCGAATGTCCTCATTCTTACAAATGCAAGGGTTCTGAAGATTTCGGAGCGGTTGTGTTTTCGGTCGAGGCCCAGCCTGGCATGAGCATCCACCTTTTGAAATACATCACCTATCACACAACGGACACGGCCTCTCCTGAAGGGTTGTGCGACAGGGCCGAACGGACCTTGGACCGGGCCATGGGCCATGGGTTCGATGGCATTTTGGCTGATCAGGAGCAATACATGGATGATTTCTGGAAAAGGAGCGATGTCCAAATTTGCGATATCAACCCAAAGTGGGCCAAACGTTCCACCATTGAAATTCAGCAGGCCATTCGCTTCAATCTGTTTCATATCCTGCAGGCAGCAGGGCGGGCTGATACCCTCGGTGTCCCGGCCAAGGGTCTCACCGGTCAGGCCTATGAAGGCCAGTATTTTTGGGACACTGAAATCTATCTCCTTCCCTTCTTGATTTATACCTCCCCGCGCCTTGCCAAGAACCTCCTCATGTTTCGGTATCGCATGTTGGATCATGCCAGAGAACGAGCCCGAGCGTTGAATCAGAAAGGGGCTATGTTCCCTTGGAGAACCATTAACGGCGAAGAAGCCTCGGCCTACTATGCGGCGGGAACAGCCCAGCACCACATCAATGCCGACATTATGTATGCGCTGAGAAAGTATGTGAATGCCACCGGCGATGAGGAGTTTCTGTATGACTATGGAGCGGAAATGTTGGTTGAAACGGCACGATTATGGAGTGACCTCGGATTCTTTTCCGAACAAAAGGACGGAAAGTTTTGCATCCATGGCGTGACCGGACCCGATGAATACAATACCGTCGTCAACAATAACACCTATACCAATCTCATGGCGCGGGAGAATTTGCGGTATGCCGCGGCGACGATCGAGTTGTTGTGCGAAAAGAAGCCCGACGTGTTCGCTGCCTTGGTCAGCAAGACGGCTTTGGAAATGGGTGAGGTCAAGGAGTGGCGGAGTGCGGCGGAGAACATGTACATCCCTTATGAGGAAAAAAGGGGAATTCATCCACAGGATGATGTCTTTTTAGACAAAGAGGTGTGGGATTTGAAGAATACTCCCTCGGAGAATTTCCCCCTGCTCCTCTTTTACCATCCGTTGGTCATCTATCGATATCAGGTGATTAAGCAGGCGGATATTGTCTTAGCCATGTTTCTGCTTGGTCAGGATTTCTCTCCGGAACAGAAGAAACGCAATTTTGACTATTATGACCCTTTAACTACAGGAGATTCTTCTCTTTCATCATGCATTCAGAGTATTGTCGCGACGGAGATTGGCTATACGCAAAAGGCATTTGAATTAGGCCTGGCCGCCCTGCTGATGGATCTGGCTGATATCGGTGGAAACGTCAAAGATGGTTGCCACATCGCCTCGATGGGAGGGACGTGGATGGCCCTGACCTACGGGTTTGGCGGACTGCGGGATGACGATGGGATTCTTACGTTTCGACCCAGGCGCGCTCCGGACCAACCGGCAAAGTTGCGATTTCCTCTGACCTATCGCGGCCAAATTCTGGATGTGGAACTCGGTCCCG
>DOFS01000056.1 GCA_003523945.1 Nitrospiraceae bacterium
TAGGCAATTGCGAGATGGATGTTGTCGTTGAAGACGAACCTTTTGCGTGCTTGATGGAGCAGACGTATCTTCAGGACTTGGAGAATGCGACCGAGGTGGTCTTAGATGCTCACCGGAAGTTGCGCGCGCCGAATGAGCCTCGCCATCCGCATCAAATACTCACCAGCGGTGGGGGGAGCGGCGGGCGTGCTGCTGCAGGCGCTCTCCGCCTCGCCAACACCGTGGGGGCGGCCTTCACGAACCGGCGTGTGCTCGAACCTCTCGAAGCGCGTATCACGGTGACGGCGGGGGTGATGTTACTGATATTGGGGATTCTCTTCGCATTTTTCCCGCGCCTGTTAGCCTTTCCACTCGTCCTAGTCTTCACATGGATCTCCGGCGCGCTACTCTACAGAGGCTACAAGCTGTACCGCGGCAAAGCTCAGTGAGAGAATGGAACGGTCCAGCAAAGTAGATCGTCGTCGATCCGCCCAGAAGAGGCGTTCAAGCGGGCGCGCCGAAGAGAAGTGTGATTCCGCTGGAGGTGGAGAGGGCGGTAGCGGTTGACGACCACTAGACAGTTGACCCATATCACCACTGAAGTCCTGACGCGATTGGCCCAACTCGTGGATAGCGGAACAATTAAGGTTCAAATTGGCAAGATATTTCTCTTGAAAATGATCGTGTTGAGGCAGGGGAGAACGCTGATCCGGTGGACGAATAAGACCTGCGCGGGACAAAATCGGCATGGATTGTCAATACGGGGACGGCATAGGGGTGAACGCCATCGGGAACCAACAATCTCCAGGGAAAGGAAGGTTGACGTCGAGCGCCCTGTCTTGTCGGTAACTAGGTCGAAACGTTCTTTCGCTCGACCTATCGGCCGTTTTCGAGCCCTGTCGCTCTTAGGGGGCGGGGCTCGAACTGATGCCGGTGGTGATCATCAAAATAATAACGGATTACAGGAGGAATCATGTTCGGAACCATTCGCAACATCGAAGGTGAAAAGATCGACTACACCTTCCACCCGGGCGATAAAAGTCGGAAGGTTATCGTGGTTCTCGGGCACGGCGTCACGGGCAATAAGGATCGCCCATTTATCGTCGCGCTGGCAGAAGCCCTCTCACACGACGGAATCCCGTCGCTCAGGCTGTCGTTTTCCGGCAACGGTGATTCGGAAGGTTGCTTCGAGGACTCCACGATCTCCAAGGAAGTAGAAGACCTGCGCTGCGTGTTCGACGCGCTTGACGGATGGAACATTCTGTATGTCGGCCACAGCATGGGTGGAGCCGTCGGCGTTCTGCTGGCCGGCAAAGACACACGTCTTGTCGGACTCGTTTCACTAGCCGGCATGGTCCATACGGACGCGTTCGCCCAGCGGGAATTCAGTGACGTCACACCGGGTGTGGGCTTCATGTGGGACGAGCCGGCGTGCCCGCTGTCGCAGGCTTTCATCGCCGACACCGCGGCCATCGGCACCGTCGTCACCCGTGCTCCGTCGATCCGGGTTCCCTGGCTGCTCGTCCACGGAACCGAGGATGACGTTATCCCCCTCCAGGACTCGCTCGATATCTTCGAAAGGGCCAATGAACCCAAGCAACTCGTGCGTATTGAAGGTGCAGACCACGTGTTCTCCGAGCATACACCGGACATGATCAGGATCGTACATGAATGGGTTCGAGAGCAGATCGGATGCGCGTAGTCCGGTTTTACTTCGGATGAAGGAGCGATAAAACGTGGAGTGGTGACTATGTCGTCACGGCCATCGGATGTGTGATTACCTGTTTGGAATGGAGGTCAATGATGATGAAACTCTTCAAGCATATTCTTTACGTATCCGAAGTGTCCGTAGCACAGGAACCGTCGATAGCTCGGGCTGTGTCAGTGGCGGAAAACAATCAAGCGAACCTGACGGTCATTGATGTCATTCCAGCCCCCACGGCGGGCATCGGGATGCTGCCCGGCGGACACACCTCCGCTGAATTACAGACAACCATGGTGAGCGAGCGCCGAAAAGGGCTGGAGTCCCTGGTCGAGCCTTATAAGGAACGCCTCAGTATCCGGTTGGAGGTGCTGGTGGGCAAAACATATCTTGAAGTTATTCGCGCTATTTTACGTCACAAGTACGATTTGTTGATCAAGCCTGCTGAAAATCCAAATTTCATCGAACGGCTGTTTGGCAGTGACGACATGCAACTGCTTCGCAGCTGTCCCTGTCCGGTATGGCTCACGCGCTCAGAGGATAAGTCGGATTATGCGTGCATTCTGGCAGCTGTCGACATCGACCCGGATATCCCTGACGAACAAGAACAAAACCTCAACCGGCAGATTCTTGAGCTTTCCAGTTCGCTCGCGATATCAAAATTTTCCGCACTGAATGTCGTTCATGCTTGGGATGCCCCATTCGAGAAGAAGGTGCGGTCATGGAGCGACAGTCAAGCCGTCCTGGGTTATGTGGATGGTGAACGCTCGCGACATGAAAGGGCGTTTACCCGCCTTGGCAGGCAGTTCAGAGATCAAATAGGCACAGAGGCCTACGCCCATCTTTCGCCTCAATTCCATTTGCGACGAGGGATACCCTCCAGGGTCATCCCGCAAACCGTGAAGGAGTTGAAAGCCGATCTGGTGGTCATGGGAACGGTCGCTCGAACAGGCATCGCCGGATGGCTCATTGGGAATACCGCAGAAGCTGTTCTTGAACAGTTGCAATGTTCCGTGCTCGCCGTTAAACCCCCCGGCTTTATCTCCCCGGTCAAGCTGGTTGAGTAACAGGCGACAAATCTGGCCTCACGATAAGACCGTGGCCTTGGGCGGCACACTACGGATCGTGCCGTAATATGATGCCATTAATTTCTGACTGATGCCATACAAATCGAACTTGAGGTCAATGGATCAATGTAACTCCATTCATGCCACTTTCGATATGGAGGGTGTCGAGCGACTCCTCGGGGTGGGCATGGTTTCCTGTCTTATTATGATGGTGCTCAGGCCAAGCCCGTATTAGAAACCCGGAGTGAAAAACGGCGGCAGTCATGCCGGAGTTTCTAATGGCCTGGATTGCTTTTGGAAAGGGTCTTTGGCTGAATTTTTGATAG
>DOFS01000055.1:0-4336 GCA_003523945.1 Nitrospiraceae bacterium
TCTGGTCCGTTGCAAAGAGGCCGCAAAAAACTCATTCGTCACGTTGTCATATGAAGGAGGCAATGCCTCATCAAGAAGGACAACCCACATTCGTGTAAACCGAAGAAGTTTTTCGAGTAAAACTTGGTCAGCCTTCCATTGACTCCATTTCCACAAATTCAGCAAGGCCCATGACAAATTGCCATAGTCTCTCTGTTTCAAATGACAAATAACCTCCCCAGCAGGAAGAGAAAAAATCCATTGTTCCAACTTTGTAGAAATTTCCGCCGCCAACGGTAACAAGTCTATATTCCCCCACCCCTGCTCCCGTTCAATGGCTAGTTTCAAAAACCAGGAAAAACCATAGGGTATTTCATGATTGAGTTCCCCGTTTCTGAGTGAGGCCATTTCCGCTTCTAGACAATCGAGCGTGAGTGCCGTATCGACTATTTCAGCCCACCGGGATTCCCCGGTCAGCCGGGAAGCCGTCAATAATGCATAGGCGCCATGAACACTGGAATGCCAATCAATACATCCGCCAAACGCCGGATGCGTCGTATCCCGCCGGAGAAAACTCTGCTCCACGGACTCAGCCAGGACCCTCACATAGTCCAGCCGAGCCGCCGAAAACGCCTCCCACGCTTGATGTTGTGGTTCAGGTTGTGCATTCACCATCGAACTCATTCCCTCCTCAAATTGTAATCTGCCTCATGCCATCCCGCCCACAATGAGAGTCTTATTCCTCGCAAGAATTCGTTATTCCCTCGATCCTTTTGTTACGCAAACCGGTCAGAAATCTGCTACACTTCCCCGAAGTTCGGATATCTGATTTTTACCTACTAAAGGCTTTTCCATGAATTTTGATCCAGCCATCGCTGCCATGCACGCTCTTCAACAAGCTGAGGAACAAGGAGAACTTGGGGATCTTGAATCGGACATTTTAGAAGCGGAGGCGATATTTTCCACCGATCAAGGACCACAAGCCAAGCGCGCGTTTGATACCCTTCAGGAATTGGGAGCACAGCTTCCGCAGGCTCAACACCTGCAGGAGTTCCTCATTTACATCACCTGGCAGCAAGTTACCGAGGGCCCCTTGGCCCGATACTTCCAACATGGGCTGGACCTCTGCGATCGGTTTCTTGATCGATTTGGGAAACAGATTGAAGGCACGCCCTCACATCAACAAGTGGTCGCCATCCGGGAATCGTTTCAAGGCGGGTTAGGCATTGAGGAAGAGGAGAATCTCATGCCGGAACATGATGAAGATGCCTTTCTTGGTGGTGATTGACCGTGATGCCCCCCGAGCTCGCCGATTCCTCTGCCAATTATCAGAGCTCTACAAATTGTCTTCCGTTCGAATGAATCCCCATCGCAGGTACATACTTGCCATGTCTGCTCTTCATTAGTTTTTGCTACCCCAAAAAATGCTGGCCTCAAAAAACGATAACAACACCCTTCACAAGATCAAAGCACTATTGAGGTCATATTTCCTAGACCTTTCCTTTCACATCCCTTGAGACGTGGGACAGTCTGGAACATCGTAATGTTCCATTCACTGGCACATTTCCATCCAACATTTCCTTCATTTTAAGGAAATTACCAACGAAATCAGAGATTTGCCGTCTTGGCATCTGACTTGCGCTATTACATGGCAAGCAGGCATTCACCATTTTCTCATTTACCGTAAGGAGGTACCCTCTCATGAAGACCAAAAACACATTTTTACTGTTAGGTGCGTCGGTTCTTACCATGGGGATTGGCCAGACCGTCCTGGCAGCTACTTCCCAAGCCAGTGCCCCTCCGCCTGTCGACATTCCCGCCGGAGAAATGGCGCTGCCGGCCAATGCTCAGGCGGGGAAGTGCTACGCTCGTGTGTTTGAGGATCCCAAATATCGGACGGAGACCGAACAGGTCCTGCAACGGGAAGCATCAGAACGTATAGAGATCATTCCCGCCAAGTATGAGATGGTAGAGGAACAAGTTCTTCTCAGGCCGGCCTATGAAAGAGAGGATATCATCCCGGCTGAATTTGAAACAGTCACCGAACAAATCCTCGTCAAACCAGCCACCACCAGATGGAAAAAAGGCCGCGGGTTGATAGAAAAAGTTGACAACTTTACGGGTGAAATCATGTGTTTGGAAGAAGTGCCGGCTGAATACAAGACCGTGTCCAAGCAAGTATTAAAAACCCCGGCGACCACCAAACTCGTGCAAGTCCCGGCAGAGTATAAGACGATCCGGGTAAATAAATTGATCACCCCGGCCCAGCAAACCCGCATTCCCATCCCGGCCGAATATCAAACCGTGACAAAAACCGTCAAAGAATCGGAAGGTCGGATGGTGTGGCGCGAAGTCCTTTGCGAAACGAACGCACCGGAATTAGTCAAAGCCCAGCCGGCTATCACTGAAATCCACGCTCAGTCCCGGGCGGTCCCGCACCAGACTCTGTCGGAGAAGGAGTCCGACAAGAAGAACTGGTTCTTTCTGTGGGATTACGACGAATTATTCAATAAAGGCAATTGGGTGAGAGCCGAGCGTACTAAATAACACACCATTCATCTCCCTCAAGTTCACAAAGGAGAACCAAAAGGCTGCCTCAATCCTGAGGCAGCCTTTTCAATGGATCAAAGGGTCATTCCACACTCTTTCAAAGTACGTTCTCCTTTTATACATTTTTATACATTTCCTTGGAAATCTATCTAGCCTTCCCCTCTTCGAATTTTGTACAGTTCCCTGAAATCCGTTATTTTAATTATTTTCTCATATATCCTTTTCCCCTGCGCATGCCCCAAACTCCTCGAGCCTCCACCAGCAAAACCAGATGGCCCGTTCCGATGGAAGTCAAGCCCAGTGTCATTGAGGGTCGCGGCCTATTCACCAAAGTGCCATTGCGACCCAGACAAAAAATTGGAGAGTATGAAGGGGAACGCATTACGCAACGAGAAGGACGAAGACGCGCCAAAATCCAAAAGTGGATTGCCATCGTCGAAGTAAATAACGGGAAGTCGATCGATGGAGCAACAGAGACAACCGGATTCCGGTTCATCAACCATTCCTGCACACCCAATACCTTTATGCGCATAATAGGCGAACGGGCAGAGTTTTATGCCTTGCACCCGATCAAGGCCGGAACCGAGCTCACGCTCGACTATGGCGACTCGCACCATAACGGGGAACTACCCTGTACCTGTGGAAGCCTAACTTGTCGAAGATTTCTTTAGAAAAGCTGATACGCTTTTATTGCATTTACGTGCCGACTGGGTCGCCTCGACCAGTGCTGTTCAGCCCAAGATCTTTGGTATGGAGCGTTTCAACCCCTAAGCCATCGTCCATTCTTTTTCATCCATCTCCAGGACCACTTCCGCATTTTACCTGTGCTCGAATCCAATCTCTGGCGGGTCCTCTTTCTCACTGAAATCTCATGAACCACAACGAAAACCATGGTCCCTGACAGTTCTTTTACGCGAGGCCTCACAGGCCTCTTGTCCAAAATTTTCGGATGCGTGCTTGTCGGACTGTTGTTGTTCAAAGGGATCCAGGGCAGTTGGGCGGAAACTGGTTCCCTCAAAGCCGATTCTTCAAAATCCCCTTTGACCCAACTCCAAAGACTCCTGGCCGAGGGAAGTCAGAATTCTTCAGACCCGGCCATGCTCTTACAATTAGCCGACCTGTATCTGGAAATTGGGCAGGAAATCTATCAGGACGAGAACCGGAAACGTCAGGCTTTTGATGAGGGTGCACGTCTGGCCCGACGAGCCCTTGATACAGAAAAAGACAATGCGGAAGCCCATTATTTATACGCGGCGAACCTGGGAAGTTCTGCACAAATCGAAGGCGTCATGGCCTCCGCCCTGACGGTCAACACGTTGAAGACTCATGTGCGAAGGGCATTAGAACTCAACCCCCACCATGCACCCGCACTTCACATGATGGGCATGATGCTGGAGGAGCTTCCATGGTTTCTCGGCGGTGACCCGGACATGGCAATCACGTACCTGATTCAGGCCACGGAGGTGAAACCCGATTACATACGAGCGAGACTGGATTTGGCTAAAATCTATATCAAAAGGCAGAACCTTCGTGCTGCAAGGGAAGAACTGCGTCACATAATAGATGAAACTCCTCGATCTCCTGCATCGGAATCCTGGCAACACAATCATCAGGAAGCCCTAATCCTTCTTGACGCCCTTCCCAGCCTTCGTTAAACCGGGCATGGCTCCATGACGCCTCACCGCTGCATAATCAGCGAAGGTTCTCAAGGACCTTTCATCTTTTTCCCCACAACCCTATACAGTAAAGAGTCAGCACTTTTTCCTCGGACAGCCGCAATCCTGAAGGCATCTTAACCTTCGTCAAA
>DOFS01000055.1:4462-5641 GCA_003523945.1 Nitrospiraceae bacterium
TTTTTCATTTCTACCTTCGTACGTTCAATGTCCTTCCCGTTTTATTTTTCATAAACAATTAAATTTCTCCTCGATTCTTTCCGTTTTGCAATCTGGCGTGATTTGTGCTGAACCCGTCCATACCAGAAGCAATTGAATAAGGACCAGTTTCATAGCCGGTTGTGTGCCTACGTTTTCAATCCTCACCATGCTGTGTTTAGTTTTGTCGTCTGTGGATCAATTTATGCGGTGCTCTGTTTGGCGAGTATCATTCGTTTGCCCTTCAGGCCTCCTATCACCAGTCAGCACATCTTTTCTGAATGGCCTTCCGTGATCATTCTCAAGCCCATTTGTCGTTCTATGTTGTGGTGGAATCTCTCCTAGTTGAGACCACTTATAGCCATCGGAGGGACTCGCACGACCTTCACCACTTTAGAACCTCATGGCCTGGGCTGATTATGAGCAGTTTTGAACAGACTAAACCCGGTCTTTTGATCATACTGGAATTAGCCTGTGGGCTTTCTGGATGAGATCTACATTGGAGTTCCCATACGCGGGGGGCCATCAAGAGTCCGCTGATAGAACAAGCCATGACGGAGGATGCTGAGCCATACACACCATTTATTCCAACGAAAACCTGTTTCCGCGAAGTCGGAAAGAGGTCATTCCAGTATCGTCTCTGGCGCCTTCAAAAGCGAATCCATGCTGGGTACTTCGTCATGCTCTTGATCGCGAAATGGACCAGCGAACGACACCATATATTCTCAATTATCAATGCCGAACAAAAATGCCCCGACTAGATACCCCGCCATTTTTGCAGGCTTAAGCGGATGGGAGTGGGAGGACAGTTGTCCTCAAAAAATCAGCCGGCACGACCGTCCCGGACTACCCTGCCCGTATGATGCGGCAATTTTTCGGAACAGGAATTATGAAACGTTTTCTTGTCCCACATGCCCTTTTCCGGCTTTTTAAGCATCCCCGGTCGTTTTCTTATCTGTTGTGCTGGTGGGGGGTGATTCTTATCTGCATCCAACAAGCCGAACGGTGGTTTCTCCTTCCTCACGTTATAGTAAGAGAACCACCGACAATCGGTCTCTTGTGCAAGACTCTTCTCGTGGGGGTGCTGAGTGACGGCGTGACGGCCAGTGCGGGAATTCTTCTGGCTATGATCCTCTCCCTGGCTGGCATACCCGTAAGCGT
>DOFS01000055.1:5808-10617 GCA_003523945.1 Nitrospiraceae bacterium
GACACTTCAGTGGGCTCTCATACTATTAGGTGCACTGTTCTTGATAAGCGCCATGGTGGACGTTTCATACTATCGTCTGTTTCACCATCACCTGAATTTTCCATTCTTTGAATATGTGGATGAAGCCTTCCAAGCCAGTCGCCACCACACGCAATCACAGGGCTCCAACCAAACCATCGCGGAATTAGCTGAAGCCAGGAATTGGCTCAGGTATCTCATCACCTATTTCATCCTCCTCGCTTTGACCATCCTGACAGGAGTCTGGGGCATGAATCGCCTCTGGTCTCATTCGATATTCGCCTACGCACACACCACTCACTTTCAGTTCCGGGCAGTCCTGTTTGCCGTTCCATTTGCCCTTGGAGCTGCCGCATGGAGCCCCTTGCTTCCAGAGGCCTTTACCCTGCAAATTGAAAGTAGGGCCTATCATAGCTTAGCTCAAAATCCAATCCTCTCTGCCTCACGCCCGCTTCAAGATTACATCCGATCCAAAGGGATGTGGGCACCGGCGCAGCTTTCCCGACCCATGAGTGCGCACAAGGCATTAACCGTCACCAATCAGATTCTCGCTCCATCGGCACGATGGCCATCCCTTCAATATCCCCTGATCAAAGAACAATCCACCATCCCCTCATTCATACTTCCCTCACGAGTGAATATCCTCGTACTGTTGGTTGAAGGCCTGGATCGACGTTTTCTTGGAAAAATCCTATCCCTTTCGATTCCGGCATTGGAGGGAACGAACCTTCCCTCAAGAATCTCTCTCACTCCATTTCTTGATTCCCTGCGGCAAGACAGTGTGTATTTTGAACATTTTTTCAGCAATGGGGTGCAAACCACCAGAGGCCTCCTGGCCACCCTATGCTCAGTGTTTCCGAGGCAAGGAACCGCCGTCATCAAGACTCGCAACACGCATGAGTATCTTTGCTTTCCCTCTGTCCTCCAGAAGGCCGGGTACCGGACAGAAATGATGATGGGCATCGATAGTGATATTCCAGGTTCACGTACATTTTTAGCCAGAAATGGAATCGAGCAGATCTCCGGTGGTCAGGACTTTCCCGCGGGGGTGGAGCGAATGGGCATTGGCCTCACGGACGGCGCATTGCTTGATGTCCTGTACCAACGAGTCGCCGAATTGCGGCAGCAGCCAGACCCCTATTTCCTTGCTGCCCTCACAACCGGGACTCATCATCCTTTTACGATTCCTTTGCGGCACCCTGAAGTTCGGGCATTAAAAGATCAGCCTGATCCCTATCTGGCAGCTCTTCGAAATTTTGATCTTGAATTTTCGCGGGTGTTTACCCATCTCAAACGTGACGGGCTGTTGACCAACACCATACTCTTCGTCCTGGGAGACCATGGCCGACATGAACCTGGAGGCTTCACGGAAGGCGAACGCGTGGCAGGACATTTTTCGACCCCTCTGTTCATCTGGATGGATGAGGCGCTCAGAATTCAACTCCAGATCGTGCCCCACACCGTGACAACCGTTGGCAGTCAGGTAGATATCGCACCGACGATATTGTCCCTCACTGGTCTGACCCCGAACCGCACGCCTTTTATGGGAAGGGATTTAACCTGCCTCCTTATCAAGAACTGTTTGCCGGATAACCTGGCGTACCTCAGCAATATGTATGATGATGCGATTGGAATAGCCGATTATCAAGGGGTCTGGTGGTATGCGTTTGATACCGGATTGCTCAACCATACCGATCTGGATCTGCAGACACCTGTCACACACCCCTCCCTTGATGAAATGGATGCGGCGCACGCGTACCGTTCCATGATCGGTCTCTACCTCACCGCCAATACTCTCATCGAACACAATCGGATCTGGTCGTGGGGGGAATTCGACTCACCATTTGACCCACCCGGAGCCTTGCATGCCGTATCTCCAACTCGCATCCCTGATTTGACTCCTGGTGAGACCCATTCTCTCAAATCTGAATGATTATCATGACCACTCATCCGAAAACCATGAACCATGCAACGACAATTTTCCGTGTCTTTCAACAAGATCGTTACCTTTGTGATTTTTGTGATGGGCGGAGCGGGTGTTTTCCCAGAAACCTCCCTGGGGCAAAACGCTCCTGATCCCGACCGGGCCTCTCAAAAGCGGCAGGAACGATTCAAACACGACCCGGATTTTCCAGTACAGGGTACGGAAGGACAGAGAGGGGAAGCGAAACAGGAAAAAGCCAAAGAGGAAGCGATCAGGTCTCTTCCGACCAAGGGAGAATTTACGGTGTTTCCCGTCCCGGCTTTCGCCTACAGCCGCAATGAAGGGGCCTATTACGGTTTCCTCGTCCCGATGCTCCGATCAAATGCGAGAGGCCATTTAGAAGACATTATTGCTCCCCAATATTTGCATAATAAGTATATCGGTGAAACATTGACCATGAACTACTATGGATATCCTTCTGATACCACGCAATACAGTGCGATCCTGTCCTACTCCACCAAAGTTCAGCGTGATATCGATCTGTCTTACAAAAATGTTGGGGCTGGAGGGGGGCGGTATATCCTGGCGGGACGGGCCTCCTGGTTTAAAAATCCCTTCCGACGATTTTTTGGAATCGGGAGCCAAACCAATGAATCCGATGAAACCTCTTATACGTCAAAGGAAATACTGGTGGATCTCACCGCCGGGATCCATTTGGCTCAGGATATCGCCCTAATGTGGAGCGAGCGGTATCACCAGGTACGCGTCGACGATGGAATCATCAATACGCTGCCACACATTCAAGAGGATTTTCCAAACACTAACGGCATTGGCGGAGCAGATATCCTGGGGCATAAACTGACATTTCGTTATGACACAAGGGACCGCCAATTAATCTCCACGCAGGGAACCTATTTGAACGTGTCCGTCGAATGGAATCAGAATTTCAAACAACAACCTGTGACGAACTGGTGGCGAACCACCATTGATGCCCGCCATCTTGTCCCACATTTCCATAACCGTCTGGTTTTTGTATCCCATTTGTACGCAGACACCGTCAATGGGGGCACACCGCCCTTTTATGAACGCCCAACCTTGGGGGGAGAGGATTCCCTTCGAGCCTTCGGAAGGAGCCGATTCATCGATTCCACCGCCCTGGTAATCAATCTGGAGGAACGGGTGCTGATTCGACAACAAAAAATCTTCGGATATCTCCTGAACTTCCAAGTCGCGCCATTTATCGATATCGGTCGTGTCGGATCCCATTTTAGCAGCAACACCATCCTCCACCCTCAGGTCAATCCGGGGATAGGATTCCGGTTCCTAGCCCGCCCCCATATCGTGGGTCGGGTTGATGTGGCGTATGGGAAGGATGGAGTCAATGTGTATGCCGGATTGGATTATCCCTTTTAAGGTGGTCAAGGCTTTCTTGAGCGATTGAACAGGAATAGACATCCAGCCCCAGGACCCATTATGAACAGATACGCCTATCGGCTTGCCTACCTGGCCATGACCTTGATTCTTTCGGGATGCGCCTTGTCGTATTTTAACGCCGCTACCAACGGCGACACGGAAAAAGTGTTGGCCCTCCTCAAGGATGGCATCGATGTCAACACCACCTTTCCCATTGTCAGGACCCACGCCCTCATGGTTGCGGCGGCATTCGGTCATGTGGACACAGTCGGCGCACTTATTGAAAGGGGAGCTGACGTCAACGCGAAGGATTTGACAGGGTGGACTCCCCTGCATGCCGCAGCATTTAATGGCAACACGCAAATCGTTCGCCTCCTCCTTAAAAAAGGCGCGGTCGCTGAGCCATCTACCTGGTTTTTGGAAAGTCCGTGGGTCATGGCGGAGGAATTGGGATATAGGGCAATCGTTCCCCTATTGAAACAAGCTGAATGGCAAACGGTAGCAAGCCGCCATCACCTGCCCTGCATCCCGGTGGATTCCGTCACGAATGATGCCCTCATGACCGCATCTTCTCAACACGACTGTTAATCATTCTTGGAAATCCACCACACAGTTTCTTGGGGATCTGATATACTGAATAGTTTTCCCATAACCCTTCACCCTGTGTATCATTTCTTAAACTAGGAGGTATGTATGAAGCATTCACTCGAACACCAAATTACCCAAGCCGGTCAACGACCATGGCTGTGCCGACTGATGATCGCCGGATTGTTCAGCAGCGCGTTGCTTTTTGGTGCCGGAGCAGCCTGGGCAGATGGAGACGGGCATGGTTACGGGCATGATCCAAAATCCCAAGTGGAGAAACTCACGAAGAAGTTGTCGCTCACCCAGGAGCAGCAGGAGAAGATTCTCCCCATCATTGAGGAAAAACACCAGAAGATGGAGGCGCTTCACCAACAAATGAAAGGGATGCGCCAAGAGGCCATGGCAAAAATTGAGGCCGAACTGACGCCTGAGCAACAAGCCAAATGGAAAGAAATGCAGGAAGAACGCCAGGAAAAGATGAAAGAATACAAAGAAAAGCATGGCAAAGATGGTGACAAAAAAGGCAAGCACGGCAAGGGCGAAAAGCACGATTAAGTCTTAATTGAAAATGAGGGGCGGATCTATTCACTTCAGGTGCATATCCGTCCCTCTTCCCTAATCTTTCAGCATATGCCTTGATCCTATTCCTACTCCCGCAAAGGTCACAGAAAAAAGTAACCTTTCCCCTCCTCCATCAATCCCACCAATGCTTAAAGAACGTTCCATTCTGTCATCCCCGGCATTAGTCAGCAGGGATAATTCCGTAAAATATGTTAGGAGTCGGGGACTCGAATGGAAAGACAGAAATCAAGCTGGATGCCCGATAAAAAATCAGGAATGAGAGTAACGGGGGGGACAAGGCAAGGCAT
>DOFS01000055.1:10797-14925 GCA_003523945.1 Nitrospiraceae bacterium
ATTGTTAGGGTAGGACTGTTCAAACAGACTATGTTCGACTGCACAGGGAGATCAAGATATGGTTGAAGTGGTAGAGATTCGAGTCAGCTATCGATATGTGAAAGAACATGCCTGGGTCGTACAGGGCATCACAGGATTTCTTTCCGCCTATTTCATGGAAAAACCAGGATTTACGCTGAAACGACATTTTGAAGAATTAGAAACCGGCATGCACGTCTGGTTGTGCGACATTCCTCCCAAGATGAAAGTTCCCACGCTTCTGAGGCGGTTGAAGGAAGACATTCCTCCCTGCCAATATAAACAGCTCGAAACGAGTCCGCCGGCGCGACCGCAATTCCTCATCGATTCACTGGAGATGGAATCTACATCCTCCTAACAGACCTCTCAACCAAGATTTCCAAGCGACCGAGGGCGGAAGGAGAACAAAGCACAGACACAGAAACATATGGGGGCAGCCGCAATATCCACTGGATAGGCTGAGAAGATTAGACAGGGTGGTTTGAATCGATGCACAAGGCCGACCGAAGAAGCTGAACCCGCGAGGCCAGTTGTTCAGCCGGAAGACGAACGGGCTCATGGGGTACACACCACACCGGTTTCAACGGATCAGGATCGGTCTTGAGCCTTGGAATCAGATGCCAGTGAATATGAGGAACCTGGTTACCGAGCAGTTCATAGTTGATTTTTTTCGCGTCAAACACCTCTGCGAGTGTCTGGGCCACGCGGATCACTTCTTCCATTAACATGCCGCGCGCAATTCTGGATAAATCAAATAATTCGGAGACATGCTCCTTCAACACCAACACCGTCCAGCCGGCAAAATACTGGTCCTCAAACACATAAGCCTTGGTTAGGCCACAATCGACAAGAAAATGATCTTTCAGCGGCCATGCCCCAAGGCATATTTTGCAGGATTGCTCACTCACGGTAGAAAAAGAGAGGAACTGGACATCAATGGTTCGCCGAGGACAGAAAAAGAGTTGCAAGACAGGCCAAGGTCCTTGGACCGATGAGACCTTTCCGTATCATGGGACAACATACCGCACATTCCCCTTGCCTTTAAAGTCTGTATCCTATGTTATTTTCATTTGAAAGCAGGGTGAAGATGTGAAAAAATAGGCGTGTACATGAGAACCCCGAACACGTACAGGCGTTATCATCCCATACCAAGCTGGTCAGGAGAATATCCGGAGTCCACAGCTTTTCGCACCCTGTCTTGCATCAGCCATAATTTGTCACCTCCATACTCTTTCAAGAAGGAATGGCCATGAGCATAGAATCCAATCGATTGTCCAGAAGAACTCTGTTAAAGCGGGGAATGGGCTTCTTCGGCTTGATAGCTGGAGGCCTCATCAGCTCATCGGCACTTGCTGAAATGCTCAAAGGACCGACTCCCCGCCAATCCCTGGGACCCTTTTTCCCCGATGATGGAGACGAGGTCCACGCCATTCGCGAAAACCCCGAATCCAGCCTCCCGATTAGTCAGGCGAACGATCAGGATCTTACCTTTGTGAAGGGGCGTCAGGGAAAAGCCAAAGGACAGGTGATTTATCTACGCGGCCGTGTCCTGGATGCACGAAACGGCCATCCGATTCCCGGCACGGTTCTCATTATGTGGAGTGCCTCAGCGTCGGGCCGGTATAACCACAAAGGGGATGAGGGCATGTTGAGTTTTCCCCATCCCGTTACCGGCGAAATCATTCACCGAACCCACGATGAACATTTTCAATACTGGGGGCGCGCGGTCACCAATGACCAGGGAGAGTATTGGTTTAAAACCATCGTGCCCGGTTTTTACCCCATCGATTTAGGAGCCGGGCTGTACCGCCCTTCACACTTACACTTTCAACTGTTGCCTCCGGGAGAACCGAATTTGGTCACGCAGCTCTATTTCCGGGGGAACCAAATTCCCAACAATGCACTCAACCAACAATTGCTGCCCAAGGATGTGGTGATTCTCGACGCCGGACTGACACCGAAAGAACAGGAGAGTGTCATTGTGGACTATGCGCCGGACCCTTCAGGAAAAATTACGGACGGATTGGTAGGCAACTATAATTTTGTGATTCCAAGCTAGAAAAAACCATGATTACCTCAAAGCCCTCATGCCGCAAGACAGATTAAACCCGATCGGGGAAGTTGGAGATAATCCCATCGACTCCCAACTGCTTCATTCGTGCAATGTTCTCGGAATCATCAACGGTATACACGAACACCCTGATGCCTTGTTCCTGTAAGGCCTTCACCACATCTGACGTCACAGTATCCAACGACAATCCCGCATGAGTCGCTTGAACGTTGGTGGCAAAAGCCGTGGAATGGATGGGACCGCCCTCGATTAACGCCAGCGTGGGGGCATCGGCCATCAACTTTCTGACGGTTATCAGTTCCTCATGAAGAAACGAGGCATAGATCACTGGCCCTGAAAAGTTCGTTTCCTGCACTTTCGCACAGACGTCAGCGGCGATTCCTCTCACCTTCAGCTCAATCATGGCCCCTGCCCGTCCAGTAAGACATGCGAGGGCTTCTTCAAGTAAGGGAATTTTTTCTCCCCATCCTGCATCAAATTCGCGAAGGACGGTTAGCGACAAATCTTGAATTCTTCCCTCCCCGTTTGTTGTCCGGTCGACCATATCATCATGAAGGAGCACCAGAGCTCCGTCTGCCGATCGCCGGATATCAAACTCGACCATGTGGACACCCAATTTGATAGCCAGCTCCACAGCAGCCAGCGTATTCTCCGGCGCATGACCCGCCGCACCCCGATGTCCGATCCGGAGATGCATTCGAGTGAAATCAATTGCCTTGGTCATACGCAGATCACTTTTTGTGTGGAACGTGCTTTTCGCCCTAGCTGGCTTAGAGAGGGCCATTGAAGGTCTTGCATAAACAAATGGCGCCGTCGGCATCAGCTTACCATGTCATCTCTGTTAAATACCGGTGGAAAAACGGTCCTGGTCCGATCCTTCATTTCATCATTCTTTCTCTCAAGTCTCTTCGTTTGACCATCTTTATCACTTCGTAATGGCGTCACCAGCTTCTGGTGATAATTCTTTCATACCCTTCCTTTCAGCTCTCAACATTCGAAGTCCCACAGGCTCTTGCACAACCTCATTGCCCTTTTGAACGCTTGTGAAGAGGCCCCATGCCAATCACTGGTCACACGCTGAGCTAATGAGGATGAGGAAAGGGAGACACGAAAGGAGGTGATAGGGGAAGAAAGTATCCTAAAGGTTCCTTAACTGTTTCTAAGTTTTCAATTCTGAAAGATCATGTACTTTACAGGCAACGGAGCATTCACACAAAGGATTCCAAAGGAGCAGACTATGAGACAATTCATTGAAACTGAGCATGAAAAATTCGTTGGCCTCATCAATTCAAAGATCCGGACGCACACTGATCCCCAAAAAGCCGTGGGGTTTGCCTGTGCTCTTATCATCACCTTACTGACCAGCCCCTTCCTGGCAGCTGGAGAGAACAACGAACTTCCCTTCAAGGCCGCCAGCATCATCTTTGAGACCACGGATAACGATATTGAGCTTCAGGTGTTCGTGGATGGAAACCAATGGAAGACTTTGAAAATTGATGATCTAGAGGGCGGCAGATCTTTGACCTGAGAACTCAAAGAAAATTAGGGAGACAGGGATTGAGCGAGCTGCATTTCGCATCGGAACCGGACCATTTCCCGGAAGAGGCGTTGGCACCGAGTGAGGAAGCCAACGAAGTCGTCAGAACGTTCTTGTCCAAATTTCCCGCGGGGCATTACGAATACGAAGGGAAAACGGTAGATGGAGCAGAACTAGAGGGTGAAGCCACATTAACACATGTTCTCCCGGCGTTGCCGGAGATTAAGGCACCCGTCTCGAGGACCGACGAACCACCTCAGGTCGATCGGTTTAATTTGGTGATTGAATGGAATCCGGTCACAACCCAGTTTCTTCACAATGGGCCCGTGGAGGTCATTGAATATCAAGTCATCCTGGATCAGGTGGAACCCCTGAGAACCATCCCCTGGATTGATGGGAGTGCCCGGCGAGGGTTAATCAATGTTCCCGGTCACGTCACCAGACTGACTGTTCCCCCGGAATATCTCTTACCAGGCACTTTGTATGAGTTCGAGGTACTGGC
>DOFS01000009.1:0-267 GCA_003523945.1 Nitrospiraceae bacterium
GGTTGGAAGTAAGTGTGAATGCAAGGCCTGAACTCACGCCCTAGGATTTGGAGCAAGGAAAGGGTGAAGCAGGGTCACCAGCTAAGGTGTTGAACCTGCCAGATTTCGCGCATGGGCGATCTCCGCCTTGTGGGCCGGTCGAAGCTGAGAAGGGGGCAGTGTGACAATGGCAGCCAGCTCCCCATCAAATGCAGTAAGTTCGACCTCGTACCCTTTGCCCCTGATGAACCAGCACGACGGTTCCAATGTCACCTTACTGAAGCCTGT
>DOFS01000009.1:464-8509 GCA_003523945.1 Nitrospiraceae bacterium
AAATTGAGGTGCCACCTTACCTGGCGCCTTATTTCCCAGCCAGGAGTTCAGCTTCCAAGGGCCGATCCTTTTTGAAACGGCTGACGCCCAGGACACTGAAACCCAAAACATGTCCTTGGTCATCCACCCGCTCCATAACGGCATCATGGGCAGTCGGCCGCATAAAACCTGGCGCATCGCTGAACTGCACTTCCAGAAAATCCCCTTCGGGGTCAAACCAGACTTTTACTTTTTCGGCCATATTGTTGCTCCCGCTTTGAGCTGATCGGTCAAATAGGCTGTCACCACAAACGCATCATCTGGATGATACTTTACCACGACGCATAACCATTTCCCACCCACACGCGTTTGAGCATAGTATTCATAGAACAATTGGACGGTGCTATCCGAACGAGAGATGCGCACCTCGGTTGGATATTGAACCGTGTGTTCCACTTCCGTCTCCATGCCCGCCATCTCTTGATGATAAAGAATATGTGCCATTCGTTCATCCGTCCACCTAACGGCGCGGCCAAAACAATCATGGATAATTTTCATGAGTTGGCCTCAAGAATAGCTTGCGGGATGGTGGTTGACTGTTTGTGGGGCTTTTCCTGTGTCATGTCGAATGCCCTGATCTGAGCCACGTCGAAGGATAGTCCTATAGCTCATTCCATCGTCGCAATGGACATGACAGGAATTCCAGGGTTTTAGGTATAGAGTCTTTTGGTCATAATCTCCCACTGCTTCGTCCGCTCATCGAGTATTTCAGGAAAAACAATGACGCCCATTTATCCTGGGCTTGCTTATGCGACGGCCTGGGGTTGGTAGAGGTATTTCTGGAAGCCGGAAAAGAACTTGCCGATATCTTCCGGCTCGCCCAGGTCGGTGACGGCATCCGCAATCGAATCGTGATATTTCAGACGCAGCAGCGGCGTGAGCTTGGCCTGGTCCAGTTCTTCCACGCCGACTTTCACGTATTGAGACAACACAAAATCCAGAAAGACCTGCTGCTTACTGTTGAAGTGGGTGCTGATTTCCACTTTGGCCTTTTCTGCCCGCTCCTGCCGGGTCAGCGGGGGCAGCGCTTAGGCGACATGCGCGAGCACATCGAAGAGATCGCTGCGCTCGGCATCGATAATTCTCTGCATCTCGGCCATCTGTTCAGAGCCAAAGCCTTTTTCCGCCAGCCCTTGTAAGAGTTTGGCCCGCGTCTCGGGAAGGCTCCAGAGAGCGCGGAGTTCGGCTTCATTTTTGAAAAACTCCGGGAGCTTGCCAAACAACATTTCCAGAAACTGTTGCGCCGACATGGGTGTGCCGTCCGGGTGCCAAAATGTTGTGACCGACATATGCTGTATGGTGCGGGCTTTCCCGTCGGCAAGCTTCACTTTAATTCTTTGTCGCTTCCCGTATTGGCGCTCACCCTCATGGGATTCCTCGTCCGAAGGGAGTGAGCGAGAACCCGTATTTTTCCCGGTCTTTTCTTCCGGTTCGATGGGTTCCCCGTCCCACTCAGGATCGTTGAAATGATGGTGGGCCTTCACGAAATCATAGATCGTAAAGTAGTCCTTCCCGTCATAAAGCCTTGTCCCGCGACCGATGATCTGCTTGAACTCAATCATGGAGTTGATCGGGCGCATCAGGACAATATTGCGGATGTTCCGGGCATCCACGCCGGTTGAGAGCTTCTGCGATGTGGTCAGGATAGTCGGGATCGTCTTCTCGTTGTCCTGGAAATCCCGTAAATGCTGTTCACCCAACGCGCCATCGTTCGCCGTCACCCGCTGGCAATAGTTCGGGTCGCTGCTCGTCTTCATCTGGTTGATGAGGTCGCTTACCGCCAGGGCATGGTCTTGCGTAGCGCAGAAAACCAGGGTCTTTTCCCGCTGGTCCATTTGTGCCATGAAGATCTCGACACGCTTTTTTTCCCGTTCCTTGATTTCGATGATCTTATTGAAGTCGGGTTCCATATAGCGCTTCCCGCTTTCGATCTCGCCTTCGATGAGTTGGTCATCGGAGGTATAAACATATTCGTCGAGGGTGGTTGAAATCTGCTTTACCTTAAACGGCGTCAGAAAACCGTCGTTAATCCCTTCCTTGAGTGAATAGATATAGACCGGCTCGCCGAAATAACGGTAGGTGTCCACGTTGTCCTTGCGCTTGGGCGTGGCGGTGAGACCGAGTTGGACGGCGGGAGCAAAGTATTCGAGAATGCCCCGCCAATTGCTTTCATCGTTGGCTCCGCCACGATGACATTCGTCGATGACGATGAAGTCGAAGAAATCCGGCGGATACTCGCCGAAATAGGGTGAGGGCTTCCCGTCCTTTAGCGGCCCGCTCATAAACGTCTGAAAAATAGTAAAGAAGAGACTACTGTTCTTAGGGACCTTTCCCTTCTTCCGAATATCTTCCGGTTTAATGCGAACCAGTGCATCTTCTTCATATGCGGCAAACGAGGTGAAATCATTGTAAGCCTGCGTGGCGAGGGTATTGCGATCGGCTAGAAACAGAATGCGGGGGCGGCGGGACGGCGCACCACCCTTTTTCCACTCAATCAAATTCCAACGGGCTTGAAACAGTTTCCAGGCGATTTGAAAGGCAATCGAAGTCTTGCCGGTTCCGGTGGCGAGTGTGAGGAGAATGCGATCTCTGCCGGCAGCCATACATTCCAGCACGCGAGTGACGGCGATCTCCTGATAGAAGCGAATCGTCCAGCTTCCGCTTTTATCAGGGTAGGGGATAAGGGCAAAGCGGTCGCGCCAGGCGTTCTGGTCGGAAAAGGTCAGATTCCAAAGTTCGTCAGGACTGGGATACGAGGCCATCTCGCCTTCTTTTCCCGTTTGCATGTCGATGCCATAAAGACCTTGGCCGTTGGTGGCATAGGCAAAGCGGATGGCCAACTTTTCGGCATAGGCTTTTGTTTGTCCCACCCCTTCAGTCAGTTCTTCATCCCAGGCCTTAGCCTCGATCACGGCCAGTTTGGTATTGCGATAGACCAGCACATAGTCGGCAATCAACGGCTTAGCTCGCCGCCCGTGGCCTTCGATCCGACCCAGGGTGATGGGATATTCGCGGTGAATGCGGCTGCTTTCGACTACGCCCCAGCCCGCCGCCTTCAGCGCAGGATCAATATGCTCGGCTCTGGTTTCGGCTTCGTTCATGGCTCTCAGGATTTATCTCCCGCTCCCCAGATCGCCTTGCAAATACTCTGAACTAATTCCTGTCGTTCGTCGATGTCGGATTTAGTAAAGGACTTGTGTGCTTTGAACGGAATGCCCAAGACCTTAGCCATCCTGAGAAAGTTGGGATTGTTTTCATAAGCCTTTGGGTGCAGGGACTTCACCAACAGATTTTCCTTCAGGTAGTGCTCGATCTTCTGGGCGTAAGACATGGCCCCATAAGATTGGTTCGTGCCTTGTGGCAATAGCACCAAATCGCCGATCCGGTTGCGGTAGTTGTCAAACTCATGCTGCTGCTCAAAATCGTCCCGGTGCTCGCGAAACTTGTCAGCCCAGATGTGCTCAACCTCGTAAGGTTTTGTCCCAGAACCAATAAAATAGGTCGAAAAACTCGTCGAAAACCCCGAGCGTTGTTCGATGAATCCGGTGATTCGTGACAGAAGGAACCTGACAAATCGGTGGTTCTGTCTGTGCATTCTAAATTGAGCGAGGCCGTCCCACGACTCATCCATCTCGTTGCCCTTGCTGTGTAAGAGCGCTCGCAAGGAATCAAGATTTTTGCCACGAAGCTCCTTCACTAGCGTATACATTGTGTAGCGAATGGAACTCGCACTGAAAGTTCTGAAATTGATCGAGCGCCGGATGACGAAGGTCTCGATGTAGTGGGCCACCTCGTTGATCTTCTGGCGGGTCACATCAGGGGAATCTTTCGATTTCAGAGGAGCCAGCATCAGCGGAAAGGCCAGGGAGGGCGCAATTCCCCAGTGTTTGATGTAGAAGACATACTCCCATCCGGGTTTTTCTTCCTTCTGTGCATCGAGAATGTCGAGATAGGCCCGTAGGTAAAACTTCATTTCGTCATGCAATAGTGTTCGGAACTCACCCGGTGAGTCCGCCTTGAGCTTCATCTTCGGTAGATTATCGCGGAACCAACTGTGAAATCGGGTCCCGATCTTCTCGAAGTCCTCGTTCGAGGAGCCCGCTTTGCTCTGGCGAATCGTGTCGGCATATTGGCTCCGCAGCCACGCTTGGAGGAATTGTTGATCCTCCTCTTTGCTCTGTTTGTGAAGTGCCTGAATGGATTCTTTCCAGAACCTGTTCGCCTTCTCCCGTTCCTTCGGTTCACCAAACCTCGACAGAATATAGCCTTTGAGCATTTCGGTGGACGTCAGGTTCAATCCCCGGTCATTCATCGACTCAAAAATCGTATAGGCATTATCGTCCGAGTAGGCTGTAATCTCCACGAGGATGACTTTGTATTTCAGCCAATCGAGGAAATAGGGAAAGGCCGCGCCTTTGATTTCTTCGGGGAAGGCTTCCTCAATGTTGGCGTAACGCTCCGCCATGTTGACAGTCGATTCGTCGTCGTCGGGCTGAACTTCATAGTGCCCTTCCCGAAAGAGCTTCTCCAGGCAAGCCGTCCGTTCCTCCACCTGGATATTGAAGGACAACTGGCCGAATTTCTCAGAGAACACCAGCGGCTCAATGGATTCCTTTCCGCCGATTTCCTTTTGCAGATTGTTGAGGAAAATGAGAAACAAGGTCAGCGAGGTCAGCCGTTGCTGGCCGTCGATAATGCTCTTCATACCCTCCCTACTGCTGACGACGAAGGGGCCGAGGTAATAGTTGTTGTAGTGTTCGACGGCAGGTCTAGGATCCCCTTCCGTGTATACGTCGAGAAAGGTAGAAGTTAGGTCGGTGACGAGCTGGTCGATGTGCTTCTGCTCCCAACTATATTCCCGTTGGAAGTAATCGACCGTGTATTTTCTTTCGTTCAACACATCGAAAACGTTACGGTCATCGGCGTCGATTTTGTGATCGTCTTTGCTCATGTAGTTTTCCTTAAAGTTCTCCGGTGAAGGCCTGGTGCAGCAGCGACTTTTTTAACGCCTCCAGCGTGGCGAGTTTTTGCTGATAGATGGTTTCGAGGCGTTGGGTTTCTTCCGACAGGGCGTCTAGCTTGGCGACGATTTGTTTTTGTTCGACAACTGGAGGAAATGGAAACCGTTCGTTCTCGAACGTGCCCATGTTGATGTTGGCTTGGGCGCTTCCTTTTCCTAATGCTTGGATGCGCGCCTTGAATGACTGGAGCAAGTATTCGATGAAACCGACTTCAGCCTCTTTGGGGTTTGCCACCACGCCAATGACACTGTCAGGAAAGCAAGCGTCGAAGCTCAAGATTGCAGTCTCTGCGATGTTCGCCGCGATGGTAATACAAATTGTCCCCTTCGGCCAAAGTTTGCTTTGGGCAAGTCCGGCTTTGCTGTAAGTCTGGGAATACTCAGTGATGAAATGGTCAGCGTTTCGGATGTCGCCCGTTTGGATAAATGGATATTTCCCGCCGTAAAGCCTGGGTTCATTACGCGGGCGGTGTTTCGACTTCCCTCGGCCAAAGGTCGTTGCTATCTCTTCCAACGTCTTTTGCTTCCACCCCTCCCCCCGACGGGTGAAGACGCATTGGAGGTGGCTTTCGAAGAGGGCGCGGGCGTTTTGGAGGTTCTTTTCGTCGTTGGCTTTGGCCGTGGCGATGCTCTCAAATGCTTCGTCGAGGATGCCGACGATCCGCTGCTGTTCAAAAAGGGATTTTGGATAACGAATTTCGACACGAGAAATGTCCTGCTGATTAACGCTGGCTTGATTTACAGACTGCTTGCACACACAGCGCCAGTAACCGCTTTGAAAAAGATACTTCAAGGCGTGATTCAAATAGGCTGAAGTTACCGTCTCTTTAGGGCGCATGAGCAGCAGGTTCACTCCGTGGTAAACCGGCTCTTCGGAATCAAATACAGCGGTTTTTCCGACATGCACTGCGCTGTTGATATGACTGAAAAGAATATCGCCCGGTTGCAGGCGATTTTTCTCCTTGTCTCGTTCGCTCAGTTCGGCAAAGCCTACCTTTTCTAAATTAAAAGTTGCATCAGAAATGCTCTCGATGCGTGAAATCCTATCGCCGCTGCCGCTCTTTTTTTGCTTGCAGTTGACGCCATTCTTGATGACGGCTAACACGTCACCTAAAGGGCTCGTTTCCCATTCTGAGGTCATAGCATCCTCCTGATGTTTTCCAGCACTTCTGCGCCTACGGCATCTAGTGCGGCGATTTCGTCCATGATCTCTTGCGGGCTACGGTGCGCGATATCCTTACCGCCGTTCGGATTTTTGATGGAAAGGTCGAATGTCGTCGGATCAATATCTTTGGCGTCCAGGCTCCAGCTTTTTGGCGAATTGGCGAAAGTTTTTTGCAGCTTGACGAAATCTGCCAGGTCGGCGTCGTTGAGCGGGTTTGTCTTGCCCATGTTGCGGCCTGGGTCGAGCTGGTAGAACCATACCTTGCGTGTGGGTGCGCCTTTCTCGAAGAAGAGCACCACGGTCTTCACGCCGGCGCCCAGGAAGGTCCCGCCTGGCATATCGAGTACGGTGTATAGGTTGCAGGATTCCAGCAGGAGCTTGCGCAGGCTGGTCGAGGCGTTGTCGGTATTGGAGAGGAAGGTGTTCTTGATGACCACGCCGCCGCGTCCGCCGGCTTTCAGCATTTTGATGAAGTGCTGGAGAAACAAAAACGCCGTCTCGCCGGTACGGATGGGAAAGTTCTGCTGCACTTCCTTCCGCTCCTTCCCGCCGAAAGGCGGATTGGCCAGCACCACCTCGTAGCGGTCTTTTTCCTGAATGTCGGCCAGGTTTTCGGTGAGCGTGTTGGTGTGAATGATGTTCGGCGCTTCGATGCCGTGCAGAATCATGTTCATGATGGCCATGACGTAGGCCAGGGATTTCTTCTCCTTCCCGTAGAAGGTCCGGGTCTGGAGCGTGGTGAGGTCTTTGGTGGTGAGGTTGCCTTTGGATTTCAGGTAATCGAACGACTCGCAGAGGAAGCCTGCGGAGCCGCAGGCTCCATCGTAGATCCGCTCGCCCAGCTTTGGCTTGACCACCTGCACCATGGCCCGAATGAGGGGGCGCGGGGTGTAATATTCGCCGCCGTTGCGCCCGGCGTTGCCCATGTTTTTGATTTTGGCTTCGTAAAGGTGACTGAGTTCGTGCTTTTCCGTCTGTGAGCGGAACCGCAGTTCGTCGATGTGGTCGATGATCTCGCGCAGGTTGTAGCCGCTTTGGATTTTATTTTTGATCTCCCCGAAGATTTCCCCGATTTTGTATTCGATGGTATTCGGCCCGCTTGCCTTTTGCTTGAAGGCATGCAGGTAGGGGAAGAGCTTGAGATTGACGAAGTCCCGGAGGTCGTCGCCGGTCTGGGCCTGGTTGTGATCCAGCTTGCCGTCCTTGCCCTTCGGGGCGGCCCAACTGTCCCAGCGGTAATCTTTGTCGAGGATAAAGCTGTATTTTTTGCCTTCCAGTTTGGCCTCCATGGCTTTGTCCTGTTCCAGACCATCCAGATATTTCAGGAACAGCAGCCAGGAGGTTTGTTCGGTGTAGTCCAGCTCGGTGGTGCAACCGGCTTCTTTCCACAGCACGTCGTCGATATTTTTAAATGCTTGTTCAAACATGGTGTCCTATTTGTTCTGAATGGTTGTAGTCCTGGTTGTTTCGGATGGCCCGTGCACATAGCCACGGTCGTCCTTAAAGTTAGGGCATGCCACTCGTGAAACATTCCATATGAGGTAACGATTGGCTGAAGACTGATTGTTGTGGGTTGCGCTATGGCTCCCACATCCAGGTTTAGTGGAAAGGCATCCGATGTTTTGCAGACCTGGGTTTTCGGGTAGGGGCATAAACCTGTTTGGGGGTAGTTCAGGTAATGGCCAAAGTATTGGGCATGATGCGTTATGGGGAAACTTTGAAAATGTACCTTATGGCTTGAATGATGTACAGAAGAAATTTTCGGGTTTAAAGAAAAAATGAGGCGTGAAAGGCTGAAATGTTGCCCTTGAGATTTCGAGG
>DOFS01000242.1 GCA_003523945.1 Nitrospiraceae bacterium
GGGTCACATAGAGAAATTGTAAGCGTCCCGCCGCATTGACCGTGAACGCGTAATCCCATGGCGCCAGAATCTTGGCCAAGGCCGGAAGGATCTTGTCCTGGTTCAGATCGACAGATATAACTTTATCCAGTTCCTCAGCAGGTGCCTCATAGGTCATACCCAACTGTTTTTGTAATTGCTCAAGCACCGTTCGTAAGGTCACCTGCGAAAGATGGCCTGTTAGACGATCTCCCTCAACCTGGATAGGAACCTCTGGGGTCAAAGCAAAGCCTCCTCCTCTAAAAACTATCAAAAGAAGGAACGCCATCAGAACCAGCCCTTTTATCAATCTAGATTTTATTCCTCGCCTGAATCTCATGGTGCCTCTCCTTTCCCAATCCATGGGGGAAATATGGGTTCTACCGCTCCTGAGAATATGAAACCCTTCCATTTCGCCCCCCTCACTTATTTATGTAAGCATCACGCCAGAGTGATATCAAACTCAGAAGTATATAAAAATTGAGATTTTTTTTCTCTCAATCATAGAGGTGCTCTTTGAAGATTTTACCTCATGCTTGCCAACCGGGAAAGGAGGACTAAAGGGCGATCTTTAGAAACCAGAAAATTTTTTGCTTCGCAATTGGGAAAGATCAAGAAACCGAGTCGAGCAAATTTGGGGGATCAAAGGAAGTTTTATTTTATACTATTAGAGAATCCCTTCAACCGAAAACATAATTGTATTGGCATAGTAGTTAAAATTGTTCTGGCTTGAGTCTCTCTTATCAAAAATATAATCTAGGCGGAACCCCAGCCAATTGACGGCGCGGTAGGCCGGCCCGATCCTCCAACGAAATTGGTCGTCGACTCTTCCCGAATCATAATCAATATTTTGGTAGTTAAAAACGCCTCTGAGGGCAAGGCGCTGCGTGAGCACCTTGTTCCCGGAAATGTTAACGCCTGTTCGTATAAACGTGCCAGTATTAAAAACCGCGGACTGTTGAATGATCCGATAGGGAGTGGCGTGGAAGCTGAGCCGGGAGGTCGGGTTCCAATGTAGATTCCCCTGCATGAAAACGGCAGTCCGCTGCTTTGATCCTCTACTTAAACCCGGGGTGACAGGCTGGTCCTCAGGGATTGGAGCCCGGTCAAAATTCAAAATATTGTACCCTATGTTGAACTCTCCTGAGAACTGCCGGGTCGGTGCCAATCTAAAACCCGTAAACACCCCATAACCAAAATTATTTAATTGGGTATTCTTATCAAAATCATTGGTCTCTATTCGAACCCCGAGAAGAGCAGAGGTCGACCGGGTCACATTGGCAAAAACGGTGACATCAGAACGGATACGCGTCCGGTCACGGACAGGGGCCTGCCCATTGTTCGTATAATGCAAATTTATCATTGCCGAGCGAAATCGGATACCTCCCTTTTTCCCGGAGTATTCCACCTGACCTAAAACGGTTGTGAGATTCCACTTCGTAATATCCAGTTGCTGAGTATCTAATTCCGACCCTCTCGGGTCAAACCCTTGGAGGTATCCTCCTTGCACGTCCACGGATAGCCCACCTGGAAAATTTAAACTCACGTGTCCTTGTGCATCTTGAGCCAGGGCATTGTTTTCGGAAAACTTATTGTAGAGGAATTGCGTGGCCCGGTAATCAAGAACAACCGAATGCTTCCCACCTCCAAATGGCAGTAACGCCTGAAGTCCCGGAGCGAGGGTCGTGAGAAAGTCGCTTTTCCTATCCGTTTTCCTCCTAAACACATTGTCTGTAAACACTTCGGCTACTCCGAAAAACGGATGGAGCTGCACCGGACCGACTTTCAAACCATCCCCGCCCATAAATTCACGAAATTGTGTTCTCCCTGACTGAAGGGGTCGGTGTGACCCGGTAAAATAAAAGTTCCCAGTTTCTGAAAAGGATTGTGCTTGCCCCTTCACCGGCAAACATAATTCACCTACCAAAAGGAACGACAGAACAAGAGGAAGGAACCAATTTCCCCCTACAGAATTCCCTGAGAAAGGTAGAAACACCCCATCTTTTTTTTGACATACAAATTCAGTCATCAGAATATTTATACTCTCTTCGATTTGAATTACGGGGGGGTTGGACTCAGAAGAACACCCAATAATTTTGGGCATGACTAACCTTTGGATATGGTGCCCTCATCATATTGTTATGTCAATCCTAGGGCGATTTCTACAAAAGGCATAGACCTTACCATACTCCCAGGCACAAGAAACAGTCATTCGAGTTTAGATAAGAATATTTTTCTTCGCAAACAATTTTCATTTAGGCCAGCAATACTTAAAAGCACAGTCTTTCAAGGTGGGGAACGCGGGAAAAACCAATCGGAGGCAATTGAAAACCGGAGAAAGACATACCTATCGAAGCCTGACAAATTAGATTTTCAAGAATTGTGTGTCGGGCCAATAGAATCCAGCTTTTGCACTGAGCCCGGACTTTACTTGAAATGTCATGTGGGGGCTGGCAATAATGCGACGGAGTAATATCTTTAAATAAAGGAAAGGTATTTGAAGTGATGGAATTAAAGTATACTTATGAGATTTAATGTGACCAGATCTTTCCTAATCTATCCCCTTACTGCTTGAGAAAAATTCTTTTTTTTAAAATGTGGTTTTTGCAAAGCATGCTCGCTCTACAAGGTGTTCTAAGGTTAGGTGACTTTCTTGATGCCTGTGTCCGTCGCACAAAACCAGTGAAAATAGGGTTAACCAGATTTCCCGAGGTCCGCCCCTTCCCAACAACCATCTATCAAAAAAGGTTTGTTGCAGATGACGATGTCTCATTCAGGTTTCAATAGACCTGCGCATTTTTAGGAGTAGCAGGACGTCCCGCCACGACAGGCAAAGTGACGCTCATTTGATTCGAGTAGGGGCTTTCATTCTTACGAGCTGAGTCATACACTTTTACCGCAAAATAATACGTTTCCCCAGGATTCAGACTGGTCACCGTATAGATGGATTGAGCTCCCACATCTTAAGTCTGCGTATAACTGCCACTTGAAGTAACGTAGGCTATAATAAAGCCTCCATATTCCG
>DOFS01000508.1:0-3109 GCA_003523945.1 Nitrospiraceae bacterium
CGTCCCTTCTTTACATTTCTGAAGATGTATGTGTTTCGTGGTGGCCTGTTGGATCGAAAGCCGGGTCTCATTTTATCCATCTTGTATGCCTATTACACCTTTGTGAAATACGCCAAATTGTGGGAAAGACAAAAGAGCTGATCGTAGAGATATCCCGTGCCATCCCGCCAATTCTCCAATGGCTGTGCCGGATCTAGGTTTGTCTCTCTCCCCTCATTATCTGACCATGCGAATTCTTCACACGGAATCTTCTCTGGGGATGGGAGGTCAGGAATATCGGGTGTTGCAGGAAGCGCAAGGCATGGAGCAGCGCGGGCATAGGGTCGTGGTGGCTGCGCCCCACGGCAGTCAGTTGGCCGTCCTGGCAGAACAACGAGGGTTAGAGGTCAAGAGGACCTCATCCGGCAATCGAGGGTGGATCACGTTGATCCCCACCTTTTTGCGAATGCTGAAACGCGCTGAGATTGATGTGGTCAATACGCACGGGTCTCTTGATAGTTGGACGGCCTCGATTGCCGGGCGGATCTCGTCTCGACGGCCCATCATTATTCGCACCCGGCATAAAAGTACTCCGGTGTTACGGACCTGGCGGCATCGATTCTTATATGGGAGATTGCCGCATGTCGTGACCACCACGGGTGAAGCGGTCAAACAGGAGTTGGTGACCCGAATGAGACTGAATCCTTCACGGGTCATTTCGATTCCAACCGGAGTTGATCTGGAGCGGTTCCATCCCCGACCACCGGATGCGTCTTTGCGAAAGAGTCTGGGGCTTAGAAAAGAAGGACCTTTGGTCGGAGCCGTCACCTTTCTTCGTCCGGAAAAGGGCATGGAGATGTTGATCGAGGCGGTACCATGGCTCAGGAAACGTTTTTCCTCACTCGAATGCGTCATCATCGGGGAGGGCGGAGAAAAAGCCGCACTTGCCGATCGCATTCGAGCGCTCGGAATGGAGCACTGTGTGCATCTCGTGGGGTTTCGTCAAGATGTCCCGGCTCTGCTGGCCCTACTTGATGTCGTGGTCATTCCTTCCTTCGAAGAAGGTCTTCCTCAATCCCTCACGCAAGCCCTGGCCATGGAACGTCCGGTGGTCGCTTCTGCGGTAGGAGGAGTGCCCGAGGTGGTGGAGGATGGTGTGAACGGCTTATTGGTCCCTCCACGCGACCCTGCGCTCTTAGCTGAAAAGATTGCCTCTCTCCTACAAAACCCGACTGCGGCGTGTCGGATGGGGAAGGCCGGGCGACAGGTCATTCAAGAACGATATTCCATAGAACACATGCTGACACAGACGGAACAGGTGTATCGCCGCTTGCTGCAATCCGATTTTTCCGTTCCTATGGGCGGTTCGTGACCGGGTGTTGAGGATGTGCGCGAAATGGCGGGGAAGGAGCCCGCAAAGGAGTTGACACGATGGTGTGTGTGACAGGCGATGTCCATCAACGTTCCTATCGTGGGGTGGATACGCCGTTTTCCACTCAAACGGAAGTGGCGTTAGCCGGGAAATATTGTGATATTGCCGGAAGGTATGGGGTGAAAGTGTCACTGCTTTTCACCGGGAGAGCCTGCAGGGAAGAACCGGATACGGTGAAGTTGCTTTCGAGTCTGCCGCATTGTGAAATTGGGGGTCATACGTTTGCCGCCTTTCGAGATCCCTTATCCCGCCTGTTCAGGAAAATCTATGGGACGCCATGGGGAACCACCGCACACCAACTTCGTGATATTCAGCGGACCATTGCCGGCATTCAGCAGGTGACGGGACGACGCATTCAGACGTGGCGAAACCACAGTTATATCCGGACAGCTGAGACGGATCATCTGTTACACTCCTGCGGAATTCGCGTGGTGTCTGATGAGGTCTCGTATGTCAAAACTTCCGCCGAACTGGTGGATTCCGGTGTTCGATCCGTTCCCATGAATATTCAGCCTGATCATGAGCATGTGCTGCATGGAAAATATCAACATGGAAACACCAAACCTGACCGACTCCGGGGCAGAATGAGTATTGTGGAATGGGCCGACCTGGTCAAGGCGAGAATTCGATTCATTAATGAGCAAGGGGGAACGGCGACAGTTCTCGCCCATCCCTTGTGCATGGAAGTTGCCGATGGCATGGTGGTGTTTGAAGAGCTCTGTCGCTATATTCAGCAGTACGGGTCGGTTTGGCTTTCAGAAGTCCAGTGAAGAAGTGAGGAAGTGATGTTTTTTTAATTAAACATTGCTGGGAGCTGACAGTACATGCGAGATGCTCAATGTGGATCAACAAAAGAGGATGAGGCAACCTTCATCGCCTTTTGAGGTCCTTTCCTTCGTACCCACGGTTGTTAGAAATTACGGATGGCTCATGTCATGAAGAATCAGAATCGTCGTGCCCACGAGAATGCCTCTTCGGTCAGGCGGGAAACGGTCTCCTGTGCGGTAGTGTCATTCAACGAAGAGAAGAATCTTGATCCTTGCCTGGAAAGCGCAAAGTGGATGGATGAAATTGTGGTGGTGGATTCATTCAGTACGGATCGCACCATGGATATCGCCAAAACGTTTACGGACAAGATTTATCAACGACCCTGGCGAGGGTTCGGGGATCAGAAAAATTATGCGATGGATCAAGCGACCACGGATTGGGTCTTTATTCTGGATTCCGACGAGCGAATTCCTGCCGAACTTCAGGCTGAGATAGAAGCGGTGCTGTCTGCCGGTTCGAAGGATGGGCCCGTGGCCTATTATGTCCCCCGCCATAATTATTATTTTGGCTCTCTGGTGCTGAATGCCGGGTGTTATCCCGATTATCAATTGCGTCTGTTCCGCCGGGGTATCGGGCATTTGGATGATGCCGAGCCACACAATAAATTCATCTTTTCGGGAGAATCCGCCTATCTTTCCTGTCCATTAGTGCACCTCACCAGACCCACGCTTCACAATTATTTTGAAAAATTTCCCAACTTCACGACATTGGCCGCTCAAGACCGGGCTAGAACCAAACGTCATGTGCGTGGCACAGACCTCCTCTTTCGTCCGATCTTTACCTTTTCGAAATATTATTTCGCTCGAAAGGCCTATCGGGATGGCATGGCAGGGTTTTTAGTCAGCGCCCTGTCCAGTATGTATACCTTTG
>DOFS01000508.1:3201-7542 GCA_003523945.1 Nitrospiraceae bacterium
TCCAGTATGTATACCTTTGTGAAATATGCCAAGCTTTGGCACATGCGACAACTCGAATCGCAGGGATGTTCTCAGGAAACCAAGTAACGAACCGTGACGTCTTTTTCAGGAATTCAGTGATGGCCGTGAGAAAGGGTCCGATGATTCAGAACGGTTTAGACGCCTGATGCGGGTCGGTTTTGATGCCGGGCCCATGCGTTCCGCCTTTAGCGGGATCGGGCAATATGTCCGCTGTCTCTTCCCGGCCATGTTTACCTGTTCCGAGGTGAGTGAATGGGTGGCCTATATTGCATCGAATACCTCTCCTCAAACTCTCCCCCTTCGTTTTCCTTCTCATGTCTCGGTGAAAGATTCAACGTCACGGTGGGGTTTTGGCCGAAAGCAGAAAGAGGGAGACCCGCTCCATATTTTTCATGGAACCAACTTCAAGGCTCCCGACTATGGTCAACGTCACACCATACTCACGATTCATGATGTCTGGTTGCCCCGGCATCCGGAGTATTCGAAAAAACTCTTTGGCCAGGCGCTTTCCACCTGGAAGTTGGGGTTGCGTGCCAGGCAGGTCTCTCGCGTGGTTGCGGTCTCACAATTTACTTCCAGGGAAATCCAAGAGGTGTTTCAACTCCCCTCTGACCGTATTGCGGTGATCTACCACGGGCCGTCTCCCGACATGGTTCCTGACCGGGATGACCAGAAGTTTCAGGAAGTCCGTACTCGATTGCACATCCCCGCCCGCCCGTTTGTGCTGTTTGTGGGGGGGGCTGAACCCCGAAAAAATCATACTCTGCTGTTTCACGCCTTTGCTCAATCTCCACGACTAGCCGCATCCTTCTCTCTTGTGGCCGTCGGTGAGTTAGAATCACGGGGCGCCAGCCTGAGGGTGACGGCCAGGGAGTTAGGAATTACCGATTCTGTTTGTTGCCCCGGACATGTTTCCAGCCACGATTTACGGATGCTGTATTCCCATGCGGAGGGTTTTGTCTTTCCCTCATTTTATGAAGGGTTCGGGATTCCCCTTCTTGATGCGATGGCCTGTGGTGCTCCGGTTATTACCGTGCAAGGAAGCGCTCTGCCGGAAGTCGCAGGGGAGGCCGCGATCTATGTCGACCCTCACGATCCTGAGCAACTGGGAATGCAGATTGAACGGCTGGTCGGTGATCGCGTATTACAAACACAATTACAAAGCAAGGGGTTTGAGCGGGTCAAGCAATTTACGTGGGAGCGGGCGGCACAGGACACGTTGAAACTCTACAGGGACGTGCTTGGATAAGTACAGGTACCTCGTGAAATACGCAATGGGATGGGCTGAATGTGAAACATATCCTACTTATTAAGCTCCGGTATATCGGGGATGTCGTCCTCTCCACCCCTCTCCTCCCCCTTCTACGCCGGTACTTTCCCGAGGCGTCACTCTCTTTCCTGGTGAATCCTGGAACAGAGGCGGTGTTATCCGGCAATCCCCATCTTGAACACATCATGGTTCTTCCTCGTGAGGGCTGGGACAAACAAATGAGGTTTCTTTATACGCTGCGTCAGGCTCGTTTTGACGCTGTTGTGGATTTAACCGACGGGGATCGCTCGGCCTTTCTGACTTATTGGACCGGTGCCGGTGTCAGATTGGGTTTCAATCGAGAGCATCGGTGGCGTGGGAAGCTCTATACCCGGGTGTTGCCATCAGCCTATGGCTCCATGCACATGGTGGACTATCACGCCCAGGCTTTAACGGCCTTGGGCATCAGTGCGCCCGTGGGCCGGCCGGAATTATATCTGGGACCCGACGATCAGGAGCAGGGCGATCATCTGGTGAGGTCGCTCCAGATCGGACATGCTCCGTTGGTGCTCCTTCATCCCCTCGCGCGGTATGTCGATAAAGCCTGGCCCCTTGAACGATTTGCGGCCCTTGCCGATTGGCTGGCTGAACAAGGGGCGGTTGTGGCCTTGATCGGGCATCAGGCAGAGGTGCAGATTGGCCGGCAATTGATCAATGCCAGCAAGTCCAAGCCGCACAATTTGATGGGGCACACCCGGTTGCGTCAACTGGCGGCGGTGATGAAGCGGAGCGCCTTATTTGTCGGGAACGATGGGGGCCCGATGCATATGGCGGCGGCAGTCGGGTGTCCTGTCCTGGGCCTATTCGGGCCAACGGACCCGCAGATATGGGGCCCCAGAGGGGAAAAGGTTTCCGTAATGTATAAAGGCCTGGACTGCGAGGCATGTTTTTATCCCGGATGTACGCGTGGAGAAGAAAGCTGTATGCGGCAAATTTCAGTCAAAGAAGTCTGCCAGGTCGCACGCCAATTCCTGGAGTAGGTCCTGGCGGTTACCCGGGTACTCCAAAATTTTGTGACGAGAGTGGTTGCATAGTTCAATACGTTGTCTTTTTATCGGTATATGAGTGACAGAGCCTAACCTGAAGACAATGAGGGAGTGTTCAAAAAGGCTTGTCCAGCAAGGCCGCAGCTGCTTGGGCGAGCGGAGCGTACGGAGGAGTACGTGAGCACGGCCTAGCGACGAGAACGCCGCTGGCAGCCTTTTTCAACATTCCCTTACGGGAAGGCGGGCAAGGGTGCATAGATGAGGGGATGCCCAACCAACTCTTCCAACCATTGTTCCGTGGCTTGATGAGGAAGTGGTCGTTGGTTGAGTCGAATCTCCAGACGAAACTCACCATTCGTGCCTACCAGGCCCACGATGGCCGCGACGTCGGCACCTTCAGGAAGAAGATAGTCGGTTTGGAATTCTGCCAGGCTGCCATACACGCGCCCTTGCGGCTCTAAGAGCTGAAACAACTCAGGCATATCAGACAGGGTGCAGTGAATAGAACAGCGATACATGAACCGGGGATTGGGTGCGATTTCCGTGAAATCCGGGAGGGCGGCTTCTGGAAATCCTGTGAGATACACACGTAAATGCGCGGGTTTGCCCTGGTAGGTCGCGGCCAATTGACTGGCCGGAACCAAAAACTCAAACGGATCAGGGGAGTTGAGCTCGAATTGGCATGGACCAAATGCATCCGGCCAGGAGCAAAAGAGGGGCGTATCCGTTCGGTCTGTCTGCAGCAGCACCCGTGCGCCTTTTTGCGTCACCTCAATCGGCAGATCCAGGATCTGAATGGCGGTCCGAAAGGCGTTTTCCCGGTCCGTGAGCCAAAATCGGTCACGCGGATTGGCAAGTGTTTCCCCCGGTGTGATCACTTCGGTGGTATGAACCCGGATCCGAATGAATCCATGGGTATGTCGGAATCCGAGCCACAGCCAGGCTTCCGGCAGGAGTGTCGTCAGCGGCTGGGTCATGCGCCAGGGATGCGCGATCGAACAGTAGGTGTTCACGGATTGATGCGTTTGAAAAATGGAATGATAATGGCCTGCCAGCAGAAAAAAGTCGCCCTGCCAGTTGTCGAGGAGATGTAATAAGGTGACATCCTCGGTGGGCCAGGGAGCGAGAACCTGGATCTGCTGTGGATGGTCCACCTCCCATTCTTCGATATAGCCGATCATCTCCTTGTCCTCATGAATCGAGGTCAAGCCTAACTGCTTCAGTTTGCCCGCCACCGATAAAATATCGTCGAAGGAGAGCGTCGCTTGGGTTTCCCAACGATGTTCACGCATGGGGAATATTCAGGAAGAGGAAAAACAAAAGGGGTGGATCATGGGGTCCCAACGATACCGGGTAAAGGTGGCCAGGGGGAAGTGGTGAACCTTGAGGAAAGACGGCAGATCCGAAAAATTTGGAGGAAAAATATGGCGGAGAGGGCGGGATTTGAACCCGCGGTAGGCTTTTGACCTACGACGGTTTAGCAAACCGTTGCCTTCGGCCACTCGGCCACCTCTCCGCGCAAGTGTATGTCAATTGATTGTGACTACTTATAGAGGAACCGCATGGGTAACTTCAAGAGCAGATTGCGGCCGGGTTCCGGACGAACCGCCTATTAAGAAATCCAATCACCAAACAACGTGCTGATGATTCCCCTCAATTACATATTCCTATCCATTAGAAAAGTGATCCTACCATGCCCCAACGGTTCTTGGAAATATTTCCAACAAGCTTTTTGTTGAATTAATTGGGAGGCAAAGGTCTGCCGTGAACCATGTAAGCGGACCCGTCGCATTTCTGCCTTATCAAATCCCTTATAAAAAAACGCCGAACCCTGGTGTCCGAAATCCGATTAAAGGTTTCCGGCCAGACAAACGTCTAAACCGGCGGCACTTTTCGATAGATGGCCTCTAAACTCCTCGTCTCTCAATTGACAAAACGTTTGAGAAAGTTGTGAAGACAAATCTATCCGGTGAATCTTGTGTGTTTTAGTGCGGAGGTTTGGATTCGGACGATGGGTTTTCCCAA
>DOFS01000059.1 GCA_003523945.1 Nitrospiraceae bacterium
TTTTGGTGTTGTACGAATTGCGAATCTGCGATTACCTCACAGGCGCTAGTCGCCATGAGGAAGTCTGCCAATATCAAAACCCATCGACACGCACATCTCGTCCACCGGACTCTTTAATTGTTTATTGGACAAAGATGCTTTATTCGCCATACGCGTGAGGTTCTTCTCACCACCGAGGCACGACAGGACCCTGGTAACTTTACGGAATGGGCCAATACCCGTATAGGACCATGCTCGTTCTTGGCCCATTACGATGGAAACAGCGTGGAAGAAAATCCGATCAGAAACTAATCTAGGCTTCCTCAGACTCCTGTTCTCTTGGAGGAGACGGGTTCTTTTCCTACGATGCACCATCTGTTATGCTGAGGCACGTGAATGCTTTGTTCAAACACTCCTTCCGGATTAAAGGAATGCTTTGCGTATTCCTTCTCCTTACAATTGGATGCACTCCTCAACTGTTTTGGGCAAAATCTGACGCCCAGCCGGGTGAATTCGAAGCGGATGTGAGCCAGTGCCGTGAAACAATCATATCTGGCTCTGAGCATCAGAGTACTACCGAAGCCCTCTCCTTGAAATTTGGAGTTTCTGAAGATGCGATAGAGCAGTGCTTAATGGCCAAAGGCTGGTTTCTGGCCGAAAAGCCCTAATCTCAGGAAGTGCTCTTACATACCTCATCCACCAACGCCAATAGATCTGGCATAAACATATACAACAATCTGCCTTATTCAGCCAGAAATTGCTCAATAGCAGCGTGAAGAGTATGTTGAATATGCTCACAGCCCTCACCGGAAATAATTTTTTCTCCCTGCAAGTTTGTCACATAAAAGACATCGGCCACCTGATCTAACCTGGTCCCGATCCTTGCCATATGAATTGAGAGATCCAAGTAAACCAGCGTTTTGGCGATGACAAAAAGCAGCCCCTGCTTGTCATCAGCAAAGACGTCAATCACCGTAAAGGCATCGGACACCTCATGATCGATATGAACTTCGGTGGGATGCCGGCCCGTTGGAAAAGGACGACCAAAAGCCATGCGCTGTCGTCGTTCAACCATTTGGTGAACGGATTGCCGTCCCTCCACGACCTCTTGAATCTCCTGCGACACCTCCTCTAAGCGACCGGCAGGCGGCTGACCCTCATAATCGGAATCGTATACCGAAAACACATCCCACACTGTACCATCCTTGAGTGTCATAATTTGCGCCTCCAATACCTGCAGTCCCATGGCGGCTAACACTCCGGCCACTTGCATAAAAATACCTGGCTTGGTCTGTTCACTCGTGATCAGCACGTACTCCGAAACGCCTAATGTTTGATTGAATCTGGCCTCCACATGGGTCGGCTTTATAGGTAGGGAACGAATGGCTAAGAGATAAGCCGCCATTTGGTCAACCGGTGTGGACTGGACATACCGTCCGGGAAGTTCTTGAAGTTTGGTATTCACCCATTCCGACCAATCGGTCTCAGGAGAATATCCTTCACCTCCCTGTTTTCTTAAAATCGCGACAAGTTCGTCTCGGGCTTCGAATGAAACATTATCCCTTCCACGAACCAAAAAGGATGGACCTGTATCCCCGGACAACTCTGCGTAGGTGAGGGAATACAGTTCGCCCAATAAGGATTCCTTCCATTTCGTCATCACCTCAGGTCCCACTGCTGAAATATCTGCAATGGTTAGAATGAATAGCTTCTGAAGCATCTCGACGGTTTTCACCAATCGGGCAAAGCCGACAATCGTTTTGGGATCGTTGAGGTCTCGACGAAAAGCCGTATGAGACATTTGCAAATGGTGGCGAACCAGAAAGGCGAGAGCCTGCCTTTCCTTCCCGGATAAATTCAACCGATCGGCCGTTAAGTGGGCAATTTCCTGACCGACTTCACTGTGATCCCCTGGACGCCCTTTGCCTAAGTCATGCAGTAACAGCGCCAGATGCAAGAGGTCTTTATCAGGGATGTTCCGGTAGATCTCTCCTATCATCCCTGGATGATCCTGCAGACGCTCCGCTTCCCTCACCGCGATCAGACTGTGTTCATCGACGGTGTATTTATGATATTGATTGAACTGCATAAGGCCGCGGACTCGGGAGAAAGCCGGCACAAGTTTTTCCAGTAGACTGGCCTGATGCATGGCCTCAAGGGTTTGAACTATCCGACCAGGGCTGGACAGAATATTTCGAAAAAGGTCACTCACCTGTTCGGTATGAAACCGTTCATTGGGCATGGTTCCCATATGCTGAGACAATTCGTTGAGAATACGCGAATCGATGGGGACTGCTTGACGATGAGAGACCACAAATAACTTAAGAAGCAACATGGGGGTCTCCATCACCTCAAGTAATTTGTCCGTCGGTATGGTCAGCCGATTTTCTAGAATACGGAAGTGTCCTTCTATCAAGGGTGGAGGCCACCATCGCCGAACCCGGTCCAACAAGGTTCCCTCCCTGGCTTGGTCAAGAAACCGCCGTCCCCGGTCAAACAACCCAGTCGTATGACGGAAATACACTTGCATGAATTGCTCAACGGCCAACAAATGAGGATGATCCACGAACCCCCATTGCGCCGAGAGACGCACCTGATCCTCAAACGTGAGAATATCTTGAGCCCGTCCCGCTTCAAAATGCAAAAAACACCGGACTCGCCAGAGGAATTCTTGTGCTTCCTGCAACACCTGATAATCCTGAATGGCAATGATTCCACGATTCGAGAGTTCCTGAATCGTCCCCGCCCCATATCGGGCCTGGCCAACCCATTGAAGCAAATGCAGGTCCCGAAGCCCGCCCTTACTCTTTTTAATATTCGGCTCGAGCATAAAGACCGTCTCACCAAATTTGGCATATTCCCGTTCGCGCTCTTGAATTTTATCCAGAATAAACCGTTGCGCCCGTTTGTTGGTGATCCGACGTTCAAATTTTCGCTGAAACTCCTGAAACACTGGAGCGCTGCCGATAAGAAAGCGCGATTCCATTAGTGAGGTGCAAGCGGCCAGGTCGGCCTCCGCAATTGTCAGGGATTCCGCGATCGACCGGACACTATGCCCAACTTGAAATCCCAGATCCCAAAGCCGGTGAAAGACTCCGGTAGAAAGTGCCCCAGCGACTTCCCCTTGATTACCCTGGGTGAGAATCATCACATCGATATCGGAATACGGGGCTAATTCCCGACGCCCATACCCCCCCATGGCCACTAAACAACACTGCTGCCATTCGGCCCGGACACCTGCATTGCCGTGTTGAATAACCTCTCGAAACCGCGCAATAAGTAAGGCGTCCATGAAATCCGAAAAGGCTTGCGTAATCTCACTGCCGGTCGCACCTTCAATTAATCGTTGACGAAGAACCTCCCGTTGTTCCTGAAGAACGCGAAGCCCCAGGGAGGAGCCCTTGTGGTCCGTCAAACCGGTAGGGGGCAAAGAATGGTCTTCATTCACCGATGGAGACTCCCAGTAACGTTATTCATGCCACAGATTCAGATTAAGTTCCCGAAAAATATCTATTCGTAATCGGCATCCGTCGATCTTTTCCTAACGCTCTCGAAGTAATTTTAATGCCCACTGGCGCCTGCCGACGTTTGTATTCGCTTCGATCCACCATCCCCATGACAGTTCGAACAACCTGAGGATCATAGCCCATCTTCACAATCCTCCTCATTGACTCATTGTCCTCCACATAGGCCTGAAGAATCGCATCTAACACCGGATATGGCGGGAGGGTAT
>DOFS01000182.1 GCA_003523945.1 Nitrospiraceae bacterium
CCACGAAATTCAGCTCCTGTCGCCCTAGTGTTGTGAATCCTGATCGAATTGCTGCTTCCAGCCTGCGCGACATATTTTCCGTGACCCTTTTCGTACGAGGCCCACCTATTGATTGGACTGCTGCTGACAATGCATTTTCCTATCCACAGAATTGAATTCTATCGTTGCATATATCACACTTAGAGTCGAACTTACTGTAAGGAGATCTTATGGAACGTACAACTGAGGAAAACCCTCGCCAGAAAAAAATCCCAACCGTTCTCGCTGAAACATTTCCAACAACGGTAGGATCATGGAGACAAACTGAGAGAGAAAGGCTTTACGCTGAGCTTGACGATCATGCCAAAAGGAAACCCGTTGTGTTCTACGGACTAGGGGTCAGGTCAAGCAATACGACAGAGTACCCATCCCGACTCTTCCAATGGCCCGGCCTCTTCGACTCCAATTTGCTCATGCCCTGTATCACGTGACCAGGCGGGGAAATGCCCGACAAGCCATTGTCAAAACCGTGGCCGACCGCCAGGTCTTTCTCGATGGTCTCGCCCAAGTGGTGGATCGGTTTGAGTGGCGCTTTCATGCCTACTGTCTCATGAACAATCCGCTATTGCAGCAGAAACACACACCGAAGCGGAGCGCGGCCGAGGCCTATCGCACCCATGGATATCAGATGAAGGAAATTGCGGACCACTTAGGCCTCCTTTATTCCACTGTGAGTCGCCGGATAGGAGGCGGAAGAAGAGGGTGCATGATTACAAGACCTGATCCTAAGAATCGGTTCAATGTAAAGTTGCTAATACTCTTCTCCGATAAAAGAGTGTCCTATCCCCACAGAAAAATCCAGTGGCTGGCAGAGCCAAGAAGAATGCAAATGAACCCTACGACGAATTTTATCAATCATGGGAGAAGCTCCAACATGAAATCCCTTAAAGGGTCGCTTGAAGTTTTTATCATGGCATCTTTGATCGGCCTATTCACCACAGGAGCATATGGGGAAAGCTCCAAGGGAAAATTGGGCTTGGGACTACGTGGAGGTCCGTCTGGATACACCCAAGAACTGAACAATGGGTATGATGGAAGTGGGATTGATGGCAATGTTGGCGCAATGGTGAGTGGAATTATCACTTTTGGGATCACGGACTTTCTATCACTCGGCATGAATGTGGAATGGGAAAAACATGATAGTGAGGATTTTCCAGGGGGTAATATTAATACCGTATCCCTCCTTCCTCTAGTGGAACTGCGAAAAGTTTTAGAAGGATGGACCCCGTATGTATTTGCAGGAGCAGGATTCAATATCAATTGGGTTGACGAAAGTAGGAATTTTCAGTGGTTAGATGCGACAATTAAACCAGACAACACATTCGCTTTAAAAGTGGGAACTGGTTTCGATTATTTTTTTACTTCAAGATGGGCCTTCAATACCGAATTAGGATGGAAATGGAATGACGGCGAATATAATATAAAACAATTTGGCAACACAGTTTTGAAACAGGATTTTAATGCAAGTACCCTTTCTGCAATTTTTGGGCTGCGGGCATATTTTTAGCAGAGGCAGAAATGAGATTGAAAAAGTCTTAACCTGAATTGAAAGACAGGACGTGAAGCACTCACGTTGAGAGCAACATTATTTATTTGTGGATTTGGAGAAGGCTGGGGTCACACCCGGCCTTTTTCGTTTAGTCTCTCCTCCCTTCCGCCAGCTTCCCTTTACCAGACAATTTTATAGGGTAAGGTTTCAGACTGTATCCCATTAAGTCCAATTATGTGCGGTCGTTTCACACGCAAAGAAAATATACAGCAGTTGGCGGACCGTGGGGTTGAAGGCCATCCCGCCATTATCCCCTCGCTACTACATTTCCCCCTCTCACCTCGTCGCCTGTATACGAACCAACCCGGAATCCAGTGAACGGGAATGGGTAGAGGTAAAAGGGGGTCTGGTTCCGTCCTGGGCCAAAAATCCCAGCATCGGCAATAAGCTGATCAATGCCCGAGCGGAGACGGTGGCCGGGAAACCCTCATTCCGGAAGGCATTTAAACACCAACGCTGCCTGGTGCTGGCCGATGGATTTTATTAATGGAAACGAGAAGGGAAAACCCAACAGCCCTTCATTCGATTCAAAGATCACCGGCTTTTTGCGTTCGCTGGCTTGTGGGAACGGTGAGAGAAACAGGACCCGGTCCTAGGCACGTGTGCCTTGATCACGACCGGCCCCAATGCTCTGATGGAACCCATCCACACTCGCATGCCCGTGATTTTCTCGGAACAGTCGTATGCGAGCTGGATCAATCCTAGCCTGAATAGCACCGTCTACCTCAGTGGGCTTTTGGGTCCATATAATGCCGAGGAGATGGAAGCGTATCCGGTGAGTCCCCTCGTCAATAACCCCAGGAATGATTCTCCGGTTTGTATCCAGCCGATGATAATCTAATAAGCACTTCCTTAATACGGATTTGGGGTCAGGTATTGGAATACAACAGAGTCCCCATCTGGACTGCTCCAGTGGCCCGGCCTCTTCGACTCCAATTTGCTCATACCCTGTATCACGTGACCAGATGGACCCATGCCCGACAAGCCATTGTCAAAACCGTGGCCGACCCCCAGGCCTTTCTCAATTGCCTCGCCCAAGTGGTGGATCGGTTTGAGTGGCGCTTTCATGCCTACTTTCTGATGAACAATCACTACCATTTGCTGGTCGAGACGCCTTCACTGAATCTCTCGCAAGGCATGCGTCAACTGAATGGCCCGTACACTCAAAGGTTAATAGGTCCGTGGGCACACCTGCGAGGGTAAGGGTAATTAGGGGATGACAGTTTTGTGGGCAAGCGTTAAGCAGGCGAAGCTGGCAATCAAGAGTTGGATGCACTGTTATAACGAAAAGCGTCCACATCAAGCCTTGCAGTATCGGAGCCCTCGACAATTTCGGCAAGAACAATGCTTACAGGTGACTTGATTCCGGGGGAGCACAGAGGTGGCCCCAAGAATCT
>DOFS01000180.1:0-342 GCA_003523945.1 Nitrospiraceae bacterium
GAACTGGGACCGGCAATATTCACATTCCCAAAGAGTCCCACCCGTTCATCCAACGCATACGTCAGAATAGTCCGCAGTTCTGGGTCAAGTTGGTCCGAAGAGAAAGCTTCATCTCCCGTTGGTATCGAGAGTCGTCCTGCGAAACTCAACCGGGGCCTGAAGCCTTGTTGCTGAAAAACCTGAACTTTAAACCCCAGACCCAGATCTCTGAAGCCATCGACATTCGTGCCATTGTCGATATAGGTCAGGTTTGGCCACTCCACCCGAAGTTCAACATTCTCCACCAGGCCGATTCGAAGTAATGTCTCGGGAAATGTATGGGTCTGAACGTTCGGATGAGCA
>DOFS01000180.1:437-5118 GCA_003523945.1 Nitrospiraceae bacterium
CCTCAAAAGAAAAGGTATAGCCCGTCTCAATTTGAACGTGGCCCTGGGCGATCGTTCCCGGACCGACACTAAAGGTCGGACGGTCGGTAAAAATCGGCTGCGAAAATGGCGCCGCCTGTCCGATAATCCAGGGGCGGGACAGAGCGGGATCACTGGCAGATTCCTGTCCATAACACCAGGGCTGACCCAAAAGCATGACCAGGAGAGACTGACCCGCCAGCCATGTGAATAACGCACCCATGCGATGGAAATTTGGGAAGCAGGATAGGAGCATGCCATTTTGCATCACTAGAAAAACCCTTTCTAGACGGCCTTGAAAAGACTTCATTCCAAAAGGGTTGTTGAAGACCACTGTGTGGTCGCACACCCCGCTATTCAAATCATCCGGACTATTCCCATGCCACGCCGACAATACATTGATCGAATGGGAAAAGGTTCTCCAGAACCAACCCGGACAGAGAATTGGCCTTTAGGAAATTGGGGTGACGACATAACGAATGGCGTCGACGAGCTGTTTGGCGACACTGCCTTTGGTGACATACATCGCGGCCCCGGCTTCCAGCAGCAATTTTTCGACCTCTTTATCCTCATGAACCGACAATCCAATGACCCTCACTGAAGGATGCTCTTTGGTCAGGGATCTGGTCGCCTCAATGCCGTTGATTTTTGGCATGTTGACATCCATCACCACAACGTCGGGAAAAACACGCTTAGTCACCTCCAGAGCCTCTTCTCCATTTTTCGCTTCTCCCACTATGAGAATGTCTTCATGGGATTCCAACAGGGTCCGGATTCCTTCACGAATCATGGCATGATCATCGACCAGAAGAATTCGAACGACTTTTTTCCTTGACTGCCCCTGCGCTGATTGATTGAGAGATATGGGAATTTTTTTGGAGTCTTCGTTCGACAAAATCGATTGTGGGTCCGGCTGAAGCGGAAGGACGAGGGCAGCCCGAGTCCCCTTCCCTGGGGCGGATTCGATGTAAAAATGACCACCCAGCGCCTCCGATCGTTCCCGGATACTAAACAGCCCAAATTTTCCAGGTTGAGAATAATCTGGTAAATTCGGCGAAGATTGAAACCCCTTTCCGGCATCCTGGACCAGGACCTGAAACTCCTGACCGGCGTGATGAGCAAGAGAAACGGTTGCTTCGTTCACCCCGGAGTGTTTGATGATATTAAAGAGCAATTCACGAACGGCTTGAAAAACAAAAATACCCTGATCCTCAGAAAGCTGTATGGCCTGATTAGCATGCTGCACATGCACGCGCAGGCCATGACGCTCCATTTGCTGTCCTAACCATTTCAGGGCGGGAACAAGCCCTAGTTCATACAGAATGGCCGGGCTCAGTTCGGCGATCAACGTGCGGGTATACGAAAGCGAGTCAGAAAGGATTTGATCGACTTCCTCCAGATTGGCCTTTAACACGAGGTCTTTCTCGTCATTTGCGGCTTGAGCGAGTTTCATCCGACACACGACAAGTAATTGCGCCAGATAATCGTGCAGTTCGGTGGACAGGCGTCGCCGTTCACGTTGTTCCGTGACCACCAACTCCGAAGTCATGGCTCGCAGATTTTCCTGATACACCAACAGATCACGAGTCCGATCCGCCACCCGTTGTTCCAGGGAATTGTTTAATTCTTGTAAGGCCTGTTCCACCTGCTTTCTCGCGGTGATATCGGTGCCGATGCCGCAAATCGCATAGGGATGTCCTTCGGCATCGTATAAAGGAAATTTGACCGACAGGTACGTCTTGACCTCATCGAGGAGCTTCATCTGTTCTTCAAATTCTTGCGATGTTCTGGTGTGAAGAACTTTTTGATCATTTGCGACGATTTGACTGGCAAAACTGGGATCAAGCAGGTCATGATCGGTTTTTCCAATAATCGCTTCCCGGGATAAGTCAAAAATCGTTTCAAACCGCTTATTAATCAGTTGATATTTTCCGTCTAAATCTTTGACGAATTTTACAGTTGGAGAATTCTCCCATATCGCCTGGAGCCGGCTTTCACTGGCCTGGAGGGCTTCTCCAATTCGTTTTTGTTCGGAAATATCCCGTTCAATCAAGGAGTGTCCGATCAGGACTCCCTCTCCATCCACAATAGGAGAAATCGATAAGGAGACAGAAAACACCGAACCATCATTTTTCACGCGGAGCGATTCCTGAATGGTATTCTCATTTTTTTTCAAAAAAATGGCCAAGTCTAACAAGGCGTCCTGGCGTACCTCCGGAGGCAGGAGGACGGAGAAACACTGATCTACCATTTCGGAGGCGGGATACCCGTATATCGTTTCCGCCCCCTTGTTCCAACTGGTGATGATCCCGTTCGTATTGAGGCTATAAATGGCATCCTGAGAGGATTCGACAATCGAGGCCAATCGTCTCAGATTTTCTGAAACGTGCTTTCGCTGTTCAAGTTCTTTCTGAGCGGATTGGTACAAACGAGCATTATCAATCGCAATGGCGGCCTGCGAGGCGATCCCGCTCACAATGGCTTCGCCCGTTTGAGTAAAGAGGTTGGGCTGTGAATGACCGAAAAATAATCCTCCCAATACTTCCCGGGTGCGGGAGATAACCGGAACCGCAAGATAGCTCCTGACGGGAAGATGGCCAGGCGGCATGCCGTGGTAGGGAGGCACCTGTCCATATCGGGGGTCCGCAAGCACATCCCCTATGCGAACGACGGCCTCACCAGAAAATGTCGGAGCGAAAATTGGGGTATTTCTTGGCATCGGAAATCGATCAAATGCTTCACGAGGAACGCCGGAAAGAGTATATAAAACGAATGATTCCCCATTTTCACCCACGACATTATAAAAAAAGGCCCCAAATTCCGCGCCGGTTAATTCGCGACACGCATCCGTGACGGATTGGACAAGTTTCTCTAAATTCAATTCCGCTGCCAATGAACTGCCGATCCGATTCACCACCTCCAACGCATGGGTTTGCTGTCGTAACTGATCCTTCGCCTGCACCTTTTCGATGGCAATTGAGGCAGAATGGGCAAGAAGTTCCACATATTCGGTTTCTTCATCCGTCGGGGTCCGGGGAACCCTATAATACATACCAAAGGACCCAAGCGCATGACCGTCGCTGGCCAGAATCGGCATCGACCAGCATGCCCGCAACCCATGTCTCTCGGCCAAATCCTTAAAATCCACCCAATTCGGATGTGTGGAAATATCCGGAATAATAACAGTTTGCCTCAGGTAGGCCGCCGCCGCACAGGAACCGACCTCAGGACCTATGGCCACGCCATCGATAGCTTGCTTGTAACTTTCGGAGAGAGACGGGCCCGCGCCATGTCGAAGATGACAGCCATCCTCATTCAGCAAAAGAATGGAGGCCAGGACACCTGGACCGAAATGATGCTCAATTTCCAGGCAGAGATGTTCCAGAATGACCGGGAGAGAGTGATCGTCGATAATGTGTTCCAGCACCTCATTGTGGCGTTGCAGGATACGGTCCGTACGGCTCTGAAGGTCGATATCCACCAACGTGACCATTATGGCCAGAATCCCCTGATCTTCGCCTTTGATGGGCCAGGCACTGAATAAGACTGGGACAATTGTTCCATCTTCTTTTTCCAGTTGGATCCTTTCGCGGTGAAAGGTTTCCCCGCTAAGCACCTGTGAAAGAAACTTTTTACTCAGGTTGGGGAAAGAGATGGCTGATGGCCGCTCTGTCCCGTTTGTCGGAAAGGATAGATGAAAGATTTTGTGAAAGGGTTGGTTCACACACGGATGCTGATAGAAACGAAAGACGGCCCGGCTGGTGCGAAGAATGCTTCCTGAGGCATCACAGACAATCAGGGCTTCCCCCGTCTGTTCTAAAATACCCTCAAGGAGTTGCTTCTCGATTCCGCCCTTAGGGGTCATCGACTCAAGTTCATCAGGAGTCATAGCGGAAACGGCCGGCTTAACTTCCGGTGTACCTTCAACCTGTTGAACGGGAGCGCGGGCCTTTTTCTTCATGTTTCAGATTCCAAAGAAACCCCTTGAAGGTAATTGCGTATACAGGAATGTGTGTCATTTTCACACCAAACTCCGACCACTATCCTCAACTTTCCTGAGAAAGTCAAACTATCAAAAACCCTTGACTGCCTTCATAAAAGTCATGGGTAGGAACGGAGCGACCGCAATGAATCTAGGTAGTAGGGAGGTGGAATCTAAGTGTGTTAACCAATTAAAAAAATCCACGAATGGTTTACCATTCAAGAGAATTGAACCCTGGGGACTGGTCAGACCAAGTCACCCGGGGATAGAGAGTCCGAGATACCATGCGGGGTTGGTCACCCTGATTCGCGCGGTAGTGCCCGCCAAGGCGTGCTCAGTCTAAAGTTTTTCGTGGCCCGGATTTATCTTCCCAGCGTCCGCTGCGACGTGCCAGTGCCCAACTGGATGTCATTTTCCAAGAACGAACCGCCGCTGACTAAATGAAAACACCCCTGCCCGACGGCACCGACACCGCCAAAACTCAATCGGGGGCCTGCGGCTCCCCGGTTAAAAAGGACCTGAATAAATCCCCCCAGATCCGTATCTCCGGGATCATCGACATTCGTGCCATTAATAATGTAGAGCAGAGTTGCCCACTTACAGGAAAACACTAGCTATATTTTTACGTTTTTGGTTATAATCAAGACTTAATATTTAAATCCATACCTTTATATGTGCGAA
>DOFS01000061.1 GCA_003523945.1 Nitrospiraceae bacterium
CGCCCCTCACGCTTAAACATTCCTTAGGTCGCCCACAGTTAACCATTTTAGTCCCTCTGACCTACCAACTCGATGGATAACCGGATGATCGTTCGGTTTAATGAGCCTGTGCCAGTCCGAAATGGTGAAGGACCAATCTTCACCGTGAGTATTAGCCACTAACGTAAAGGAGAAAGTCGATGAGTATCACGAACCCTATTCAACCTTCTACCGCACACTATCTTCCCATGATCATTGGAATCCTTTTATTGATAGCCACCCCCGTAACATGGGCCAACTCAGAATCCGCAGGAACATTTCAGGCGGTGGCTACCGACACACAGGATCTTCAGACGGAGCTTGAAAACGTCATTTTTTATTATGAAGAAAAAGTCAGTGAAACGGCCTTCATCCCTCATGAACTTCGGGAATTACCTGTCAAACGAGGCACCTCAACCGTCAAAATCAAGTTTAACGCCATGAAGCAAATTGAGCTCAAAGCCTCTGATAATGGAGCCCCTCCCGTTGCGACCGTGACCCTGAAGGATGGGAAATCCGGCGAATTTCAACTCGCGATGGCCGGAAGCTTTAAAGGTCAGTCCGCATTCGGAGAGGTCGAATTACCCGCCGCCCAGCTTTCACGGGTGGTCTTCAAATAATCAAGACCGGTTTCCCCCCAGATCTCCGAGGAAAAGGCAGAGGAGCATACATCCGGAGCCCACGATGACAAACCCCATCGTGGGCTTTCTTCAATCCAGACATTGAAAGAATGCCGGAGGTGAGAGGGCAAAAGGACATAAGGGAGAAATGGAACCCACCCCGGAACATGAGGATGGCACACATCCACGCGACCATGGCTCATGTCGCGGAAGCCGTCACCCAATGTCACCATCACAGCTTCCTGGGGGGATTCATGGTCGGTCTCTCCTCGCTGACACCCGGCACATACCATCCGGCATTGGCACAAGAAGATCTGAAGTCGAAGGATAGAGATCAGCCCAACCGGGGCACAGGCTTCTCGATTTGGATGGAGAACTTGAATTCCAGTCAGAGCAAGGTCTCCCGTCTATACCCTCGCCGTCAGCCGATAGGAAACCTATCAATCTTTCCAACATGAGTAAGTGAAGGCCTTTGCCGCTATGGGTGACGAAGTTGTTTCCCTCGCGACTCGTGCATCCCGGCTCCCTCTTTCACCGGCTATTCACTAGCAAAACCGATCATTCGAATCTCACAGGTGGCTTGGAGTCAAAAACCCGAAGACTGGATGCAAATTTTGTCCGAACCGGGGAACCTTCCTGAAAGGATTTCCTGAGCCCTGTACCAACTCAATAATTTTTTTTGCGTTACCCAAAAAATACCATTCGGCCACGTCAGGTTCTGTTTGTTGGGCACGTCATAGTCTATGACCCTTCAGCGGTGAACAGAAACGAGGGAACACACTATATTCATGCGACGGTGTCTCGGCCTACATGATAAGGCGGGGACATCATATTTTTTCATTCACATTCATTATTACCCATTGCAAGGACAGCGGACCCAGATTCCCGATCCTAGTAACTGTCACCAACGATACCAGGTTGGAGGTGACTCGGAAGGCAAGGTCACATGCGGCAAAAAAGGGTGAAGCGTCGGAGACGGCACAACAGGCCTCAAATCATACTCACGCGATTACATCACGCGGTCAGTACGACGGTGGACACAGTGAACCAGCAAAGCCTGGTGCGGGGCTTCATGCTGGGGCTGGTCTCCATGACTCTGGGTACCTACCACCCGGCCCTCGCACAAAATTGGCAACCAACCCTCCCCTCCGACAGTGGCGTGACCACCGACCACCCCGGCGACCTTCGCCAGACCCATTCGCCTGCCCGGCAAACGACTCCATCTCTAACAGCTAGTCCTGAGGCGGTGAGACTCGTAGCGGATCAAGAGATGCCGGCACCTTCCACAACACAATCCTTCGACATTCCTGAGGGGAGTCTCGCAGAAGCCTTGCAGTCATATTCTCACCTATTCGAATGGCAGTTTTTGTATCCGTCAGACCTGGTGGTCGGGAAACGAACACAAGGGGTCAGGGGAACGTATTCCAAACAAGACGCGTTGGGTCGGTTACTCAAGGGCACAGGGGTAGCCCACCGATTTTCACATGCCAACACCGTCATTCTCTACCCTTCTGAAGGAGCCGGCATCAATGGAGCGGGGATGGGAAAACAAGGGAAGAGAACTGAAAATTTCGTCGTGACCTTGGACCCGGTCGAAGTCAGGGACACCGTCATTCATCGGCCTGCCGCCTTCCTGCCACCGGTCGAAGGGTACAAAGCCGATCAAGCGACGGGCAGCACGCGTTCAGCCTTGCCCATCAGTGAAACCCCGTCGTCCATCGGAGTGGTCACCCGGGATGCCATCCGGGATACCATGTCTCGGAGCCAGAATGACGCCTTCGAACAGACCAGTGGAATTTCACGGGGCAACCTGGCGTTTGGCCGGTCAGAATCATTCAACATTCGTGGATTCAATATGGGTGGAGCGAACAATGCCAGTTCGATCAGGCAGAACGGGTTAGCGGCTGACAGCCTTTTTTCGCTGGACCCGGCCCTCATCGAGCGCTACGAAATCATCAAAGGCCCGGCCTCGATTACCGGCGGAGCCTCCAGCCCCGGCGGCCTCGTGAACCGGATCACCAAATCCCCTCAAGATGAGAATTTCGCCACTTCCGAGTTTCAAGCCGGTTCCTTCAGCCTTTTGCGAGGGGTGATGGATGCCAATGGCGTGCTGCCACAGAACAAGAATCTGCGCGGCCGGTTGGTCTTTGCGGTTGAAGACGGTGGCAATTTTGTGGATAAGGTCGATGTCCGGCAGTATACCTTGGCCCCCTCATTGGAAATGAGTCTCTTTGGCGGTGCCGGTACCCTGCTGCTGACCGGCCATTACCAGAAGTTTGACGGGTCGAGTTATATCGGGTTTCCGCTCATGGAAAATGGGAAAGCTCCAGACATACCGCGCTCCCGCAACTTCGGCGGCGGCAGCAAAAACGGAGCAAAAACCAACTTTGAGGGGCAAAACTATGAACTGCATTACAACCACGACTTTATTAATAATTTGACCCTTTCCGTGAGAGGGAAGTACTCCAAATCCGATCTCACCGATAAAACCATTTATGGCTATAACTACGGAGGGAGTATCCCGAGTAGTGGTCTTTCCTATGTGTATTCGGGCCTGCGGAAAATCGACATTGAAACCTACGCCGGAGAGGCCTTTCTCAGCAAAGAATTCGAGGCGTTCGGGCAGAAACACGAAGTGTTGGTCGGGGCCGATTATCGTCACCAGAAGGATGATTTCCTGCTCGGCTATGCCAATCTTGGAACCGACAACATTTTCAATCCCGCCAACAATTTTCAGGCCCCGTCTGATGAAGTGCTTGAAAACAACGCAAGAAATCCGCGAAGCAGCACGCTCATACAAACCGGCCTCTTTGGTCAGGCGGTGGTCCGCCCGTTTGAACCGTTCACCTTGGTGGCAGCCGGTCGGTACGACTGGGCGGACGTGGATAATACGACTTTGCGAACAAATGAGACCCTTAACAAGACCTACTCCGAGTTCACCGGCCGAGTCGGGGGGAACTATGAACTGTTTCCCTGGATGCGTCTCTATGCGGGCTATTCTCAGTCTTTCCAGGTCAACACCAATTCTACGACCGTGGACGGGTCGCTGTTACCACCTGAAACCGGCGAGAATTACGAGGTCGGCGCCAAGCTTGATCTGCTGGACAACCGACTCCGCATCACCACGGCCCTGTTCCGCTCCTATCGACAGAACGTCTCTACAAGGGACCCTGCAAATCCGGGATTTCAAATTGCCGTAGGCGAGCAGCGTCATCAGGGTGTGGAATTCGATGTGAACGGACGGCCCTTGCCGGGACTGAACCTGATCGGGGCTTTCACGTATTTTAATGCAGAGATTACCAAAGACAACGATACGGCAAATGAAGGAAGCACCCCTAACCAGATCCCGAAGTCATACGTCGGTCGCATCTTTGCCACATACGAACTGCAGTCAGGCCCCCTGCAAGGCCTGGGCTTTGGAGGAGGTGTCTACTTCCAGAGCGGATTCGAATTGCAGATACCCAATAATGTAAAAACTGATGCCTACGAACGGGTGGACGCCGTGCTGTTCTACCGTCCCCCCCAGAAAGCCTATGATTTCACCATCAATGTCCGCAATCTCTTGGATGCCACCTATATCGAAAGCCCTGGGACACCCACCGCTTACAACCAATTCGGCTCACCGGTGAGCGTGTTCGGCACCTTGCGCGTAAAATTTTCCCCGGATTTGGACTGGTCGCTCTGGTAGCTAGTGAAAGGAGAGTTAAAGGCAAGGATTTCCCAGAATGGGAAAGGGTCCGATGTGAGATGCTTCAGGAAAAAAAATTTTATCATATGAGAAAGATCTCACTCTGGAGTCAGGCTTTCACCTTTTTAATCGGCTTATTTCATTGGAAACATCAGACACTCTTTTTTTTGGGTCATCCACTCACATGCCTCCCGGCCAAGGGATTTTGGCAAGGGCTTTGTAAAGATATGTCCATTCGCGTTGCAAGCAAAGCAGAGAGACCTGAGTCTGCGCTTCTACAACAGGTGCAGAAGGCTCTTAAGAAGCAGGACTGGTCTGCCATCAAACAGTTGTGTCATGAGGAGCTCCAGGTCAATCCGTTTGAGCCGGATGCCCATCGTTTTCTTGGACAGCTTTACTCTCTTCTCGGCCAACCGGAACAAGCCCTGCAAGCGGCTGAACGCGCGACCGAGTTGGCACCGCAAGATCCGCGCACCTGGTCAGATCTGGGTCGGGTGCATGTGCGTGCCCAGGTCTGGACCCAGGCCATTCAATCATTCTCCCGATCCATCCAACTCGATCCGCAGTACGCTGACGGCTGGCATAATCTTGGAACGGCACTCAAACAAATTGGAGAACGGGAGCGAGCCTTTGATGCACTTAAACGGGCGCTTCAAATTGATGCCACTCGTGCCGAAACCTATCTCACTCTTGGAAATTTGCTCGTCGATGCCGAACAATTGGAGGAAGCGATTCAGTGCTTCCAATGGGCGGCGATGCACGATCCCACCATGGCCCGAGCTCGCAGCCGGTTAGCGCAAGAACTGTCCCAGCAAGGCCGGGTGACGCATGCCGAATCATTGTTTCGGGAGTCGTTGGGATTGGATCCGGATGATATGTCGAGTTGGTTTGGACTGGGACGCACGTTGGAGGATCTTGGGCAGGCGGAAGCCGCCCTCGGTTGTTATCGCAACATACTCGGCCGGATGCCCGGGAACGCGCTGGCGCTGGGGCACTACCTGAGTTTAGTCAAGGAGGATGAAGATGGTGCGAGGTGGTTAATCCATGCCCACCAGGCACTCGGACGTGAACAGACCCCGGATGAAGCGCGGGCTTTACTCGGCTACGGGTTAGCCAAGTATCACGATCGT
>DOFS01000063.1 GCA_003523945.1 Nitrospiraceae bacterium
GTATTCTAAAGGCCGGCGGTGTGTATGTTCCCCTTGATCCTGGCTATCCGACAGAGCGGCTGAGGTTCATGTTGCAGGACGTTAAACCGGCGGTGGTGCTCACGAACCGCGAATTAGAGGACGACCTCGATGGTCTTCCGTTTCATACGGTACACATGAACGAAATGATGACCAGTGCAGAAAATGGGCCTACTCCGTTCTGCCCGGCTACACCTCATCATCTGGCCTATTTCCTTTTTACCTCAGGCTCCACCGGCCAACCAAAGGCTGTAGCCATTCGACATCAAACCCTCGTGAATCTGGTGGTTTGGCAAAATGCCCAATCGGGCCGTGGAGCGGGTGCCTGCACCATTCAGTTTTCTTCTCTAAACTTTGATGTCTCCTTACAGGAGATATTCTCCTCATTATGTGGTGGAGGGATGTTGTTGATCATTAGCGAAGAAACCAGAAGGGATCTCCCCGCATTAGCGCATCTGATTCATGAGCAACGGGTGACAAAAATTTTCTCCCCCTTTGTGGTCCTGGAGGGTTTGATACAAGCACTTCTGGCATTGAAAACCTCCCCAACATGGTTACTAGAATTTGTCACGGCTGGTGAACAATTGCGCATTACTCCATCCATGGTCCAACTGTTTGAGCGATTAAGTGAATCGATTCTCGTGAATCAATATGGTCCAACCGAAGCTCACGTCGTTAGTGAATATACCTTGAGAGGCAATCCTTCAGATTGGATGGTATATCCTCCGATCGGCCGCCCGATTGCAAATACCCAACTGTATATTTTGGATGACAGAATGAATCCCGTCCCGATCGGTGTTCGAGGCGAGTTGTATATCAGTGGAGAAGGATTGGCCCGTGGCTACTGGAGTCGCCCAGGGCTGACAGCCGAGAAATTCCTCCCCCATCCGTTTGCCCATCAGGCGGGCACACGGTTGTATAAGACGGGCGATTGGGCACGTTATGGGCATGATGGCCAGATTGGGTTTCTGGGCCGGAGGGATCATCAAGTCAGAATACGGGGTTACCGCATTGAGCTGGGCGAAATAGAAAACACTTTGGAGCAGCACGCATCAGTGAGTCATGCGATTGCGTTGGTTCGAGAAAATCGTCCCGGTGATAAACACTTGGTGGCCTATATAGTTCCAACCCACGGTCGGGTACCTGACAGCAGAGGGTTGCGGGAGGCGCTGGCTCTCACATTGCCGGACTACATGGTGCCGTCGGCGTTCGTCGTCTTAAAACAGTTGCCCCTGACACCAAGTGGGAAGATTGACCGAAAGGCTCTGCCCGTGCCCGAAAGGGCAGATCGCACCCAGGGAATGACCGATGTCGGACCGCGCACACCCATGGAGCAGACGCTGGTCACCATTTGGCAAGAGGTATTAGGCCTTGAGCAAGTAGGCATCCACGATAACTTTTTTGAGTTGGGCGGGCATTCGTTATTAGCCACCCAAGTGATCTGGCGACTACGGACGCAACTCCAGGTGGAGATTAAGCTCCGCAGCTTTTTCCAGGTGCCGACAGTGGCGGGGTTGGCTGCGATCCTAACGCCTTCTGTTGACCCCGAGTCCCAAGCAATCGTGCCTCCCTTGACTCCCTGTGGGCGCACGAATCCCCTCCCCCTCTCCTTTGCCCAGCAACGATTGTGGTTCTTGGACCAATGGGAACCTAACAGTGCCTTGTATAACGTGTCCTCGGTCTTTCGCCTGCGTGGCCTGTTCCAGGTTAACGCCCTACGAAACGCGCTGAGAGCGTTGGTTGAACGGCATGAAAGCTTGCGCACCATTTTTCATGTGGTGGATGACATGCCCTGCCAACACATCCTAGACCTTGAAAAACTGGCGAACCCTGGTCTGACCATTCTTGAGGTGCCCGCCAAGGCCGGCGAGACTCGCGACGCCACGGTGCAAAGGATGATCACCGAAGAAATAGGGCGGCCCTTTGATTTAACTCGAGGCCCACTCTTTCGCGCCCGATTATTGCCAATTACCGAGACCGAGGCTGTCTTCATCCTGACGCTGCACCATATTATTACCGATGGCTGGTCAATGAAGGTCTTCTTTAAAGAACTGGCGGACCTCTATGCGGCTGAGATCACCGGCACCCCAGCCAATTTAGCGGCCCTCCCCATCCAATATGCCGATTATGCGGTCTGGCAGCGACAGTGCGTACAGGGTGAGGAGCTTGACCGCCAACTGACCTACTGGCGCACGCAGTTGGCAGAGGCACCACCCAGCCTGGAATTGCCCACTGATTTCCCGCGCCCCCTCCAACTCTCCAACCGGGGAGATACCCTCTCTTTTACGTTGCCTCCCGTTCTGACGGAATCCCTCGACTCGCTCAGTCGTCATGAAGGAGTGACTCTCTTCATGACTCTTCTGACCGTTTTTCAACTTCTATTATTCCGGTACACCGGCCAAAAAGACATTCTCATTGGCACTCCCATTGCCGGGCGGACCCACATTCACCTTGAAGGGCTGATCGGCTATTTCGCCAACACGTTGGTCCTGCGGGCGCGCTTCGAGGGTCAACCGACGTTTCAAGACATGTTAGATCAGGTGAAAGAAACCTGTTTGAACGCCTATGCCCATCAAGACTTACCGTTTGAAAAACTCGTCGAAGCGATGCAGCCCGTGCGTGATCCCAGCCGCCATCCCCTCTTTCAAGTCATGTTTCAACTGCAGCATGCGGAATCAACCAATGAACTCAACTTACTGAACTTGGATGTCGTCCCCCTTCCCCAGTTCAGGCAGACGGCAAAATTTGATCTCTCCCTGGGGTTGGTTCGGCGCGGCAAAACGCTCAACGGCACGGTTATTTTTAATACCGAGCTTTTCGAACCAGAAACGATCAGCCGTCTGGCCACACACTATCAGACGCTGCTCGAAGGTCTTCTGGCCGATCCCTCCTGCCCGGTCAGCCGGCTTCCTCTGTTGCAGGAGGCCGAGCGCCGGCAGCTTCTTCTCGAGTGGAATCCGCCGTTACCTCCCGATTCGATTCCACCCACGGTCCAGGAGATGTTTGAAGCCCAAGCCGCTCGTTCTCCTGACGCAGTAGCGATAATCTGTGAGGATGAGCAGTTCACGTATGAGGCACTCAACCAAAAGGTAAATCAGGTGGCTCATTATTTGGTCGGGCATGGCGTCGGGCCTGAGGTGCGAGTGGCAGTGTGTTTGGAACGTTCGATTAATCTTCTGATTGCGCTGCTCGGTATCGTTAAAGCCGGCGGAGTCTATGTGCCGCTGGATCCGTCCACCCCCTTTGACCGAATGACATATATGTTCACTGATGCCCGGGTCCGTCTCGTACTGACCCAATCATCACTTCTGAAACATTTCCAGGAGCAAAAACCTTCCATTACATTCGAACCACCACTTCAACCTCAATGGGTGCCGATCGACGACCCGACTTTCGCTCTTTATCCTTATCACCCTTTAAATCCCAGACCCAACGTCAGTGGTGATAATCTGGCTTACATCATTTACACCTCCGGCTCAACCGGTCAACCCAAAGGCGTGGGAATCACTCACGCGAGTTTGTCGGAATTCGTGCTCTGCGCATGGAAATATTTAGAAATTGAATCACACGATCGTGTTCTTCAGTTTTCCTCTCCAGCGTTTGATGCAACCATGGAGGAAATTTTTCCATGTCTTTTCCGTGGCGGGACTCTTGTCCTGAGACCCCAAAACATGATTGATACGGTTTCGACATTCTGGGATGCGGTCAACAGCTTACAGTTAACCGTGTTGGATCTGCCAACCGCTTACTGGCACGAACTCACGCACGCCCTTTCGATTCAAACCGTTTCACTTCCACATTGCGTTCGATTGGTGGTTATCGGGGGTGAACAAGCCGGGGCGGATCAACTGGCCATCTGGCAGAAGCACATGCCTTCTCATCTGAAATTGTTGAATACGTATGGCCCAACCGAAGCGACCGTTGTCACAGCAATGGGTTACCTCACGGACGATGGCCCCGAGACGAAGCAGAGGCATTCAGCAACGGTGTCTATCGGTCATCCGCTCGACAATCGATCGATTTATATTTTGGATTCCTATTTTCAACCAATGCCCATTGGTGTCCCGGGAGAATTATATTTGGGAGGAAAGGGACTGGGAAGAGGCTATGACCATCTCCAGACACTAACCGCAGAATCATTTCTCCCGGATCCGTTTTCCCGCCAGCCGGGTGCCCGGCTTTATCGATCAGGGGATCGCGGTCGTTATCGAGCAAATGGCACTATTGAGTTATGTGGTCGCGTGGACCATCAGATCAAGATTCGTGGCTACCGCGTTGAACTTCAAGAAATTGAATCATGTCTTCGTCAGCTTACCGAAATACACGATGCGGTTGTGGTGGCACAGACCCATGAACAGGGACCTTCATCGCTTCTGGCCTATGTGGTCAATCATCACCAACAGCCTCTTTCTATCGCAAACATCCGGACCTATCTGCAAGAAAAACTTGCCAATTTTATGGTCCCTGGAATTATTATCCAGCTTCATGAGTTTCCTCGCTTACCATCAGGGAAGGTTGATCGCCGAGCACTACTCTCTTCTTTGCCACCAGCTTCCATTGAAGATGTTGGGATTAAAGCCCCCGGAACGGCTTTCGAAGAACTCCTGGTCAAAATTTGGACCGAATTATTACATCTCCCCACCGTTGATGTTCGGGACAATTTCTTTGAGCTGGGAGGTCATTCGTTATTGGCAACCCGACTTCTGGCAAGATTGAGAGAAATATGTCAGAGTGATCTTCCCTTACAAATCCTTTTTGAGCATCCAACCTTGGAGGATCAAGCGTTGGCTATAGAAGAATACCTCTTACAGGAGATAGAAGAACTATCAGAGGATGAACTCCAAAACATCTTGGACGACCAGGGGCCCGCATAACCCGCAACAGATTTTTGTCCATGGTTTACCAACCCTAAATCTCTATACATGTTATGACCACCCTGAAGCAGCTACTTGAACAATGGGCATTCCAGTCGCCGACCCACGAAGCCTTACTGGGGCTGGACCGGTCACCTCTGACCTTTGGGCACATGGTGGAGCAACTCCAGGCCCTTCGGGCAGCCTTTTGCCAACTGGGGTTAGGCCGTGACACCCGGCTGGCTCTCTTGGCCCCCAATGGGCCGGATCTCGCTCTCGCCTTTCTTGCCTGCGCTACGTCTGCAAGCTGTGCACCTCTCAACCCGGCCTATCGCCGTGAGGAAGTCGCCTTTTACCTGGACGACCTGGAGGCCTCCGCCCTTCTGATTGCCGGGACGCTTGAATCTCCGGCCAGGGAAGTGGCTCATGCCCGGGGAATTCCCATTCTGGAACTCCACTCCCTGATACCTGACTACCCAGCCGGATGTTTTGTCCTTGAAGGCAGGACCGGCCTCCCGGCAGTTGCTGAACAAGCGACCACGCCCGAAGATATTGCCCTTATCCTGCATACCTCAGGTACCACGGCGCGACCGAAACAAGTCCCCCTCACCCAAGCCAACCTCTGTGCGTCGATCCGTCACCTGCAGCGGAGCCTCGCCCTCACCCCGCAGGATCGTTGTCTGAACCTCATGCCGTTGTTTCATATTCACGGACTGGTGGGAGCCTTGTTAGCCGCTCTGGGCAGCGGAGGCAGTGTGATCTGTCCGCCGGGTTTTTCCTCCGTTGATGTCTTTGACTGGCTGGATACCTTTGAGCCGACCTGGTATACGGCCGTCCCCACCATTCATCAGGCGATGTTGGCCCAGGCCCGTCGAGAGCCGACACGCAGGCTCAATCAGAGGGTACGGTTTATTCGCTCCTCCTCGGCCTCTCTCCCCCCCACCGTCATGGCCGAGTTGGAACAGGTCTTTGGTGTTCCGGTCATCGAAGCCTATGGGATGACGGAAGCCGCCCATCAAATGACCAGTAACCCGCTTCCGCCCGGCGTGCGCAAATCGGGATCCGTAGGCCTCCCGGCCGGACCGGAGATACGCATCCTGTCGGTGGGCGGAGAGGTCCTGCCCGTAGGAGAAATCGGCGAAGTGGCAATCAAGGGCCCCAATGTGATGGCCGGTTATTGTCAGAATCCGGATGCCAACGCGCAGGCATTTACCCGGGGATGGTTTCGGACGGGGGATCAAGGTTATCTGGATCCGGACGGCTATCTCTTCCTGACCGGCCGGTTGAAAGAACTCATTAACCGCGGAGGTGAAAAAATTGCCCCGCTAGAGATTGATCAAGCCCTGCTGAGCCATCCGGCTATCCAGCAAGCGGTGACCTTTGCCATGCCCCATCCCACTCTGGGGGAAGAGGTGGCGGCTGCAGTCGTGCTCCAGGAGCAGGCAATCGTAACGGAAGCGGAGTTGCAAAATTTTCTGACCCAATCCTTGGCAGAGTTTAAAATTCCACGACGGATTGTCATCACATCGGAAATCCCCAAAGGGCCAACTGGTAAACTTCAACGTATTGGATTATCGGAAAAACTTCTTGACGGTCTTCACGATTCACAGAAAACCGGAGAAGCGCCTTCTCGTTCGGTGTTAGAACAACAGATTGCCTGGCTGTGGTCCAGTATCCTGGGCCAGGAGGACATCGGGCTTCACGAGAGTTTTTTACAGCTTGGAGGTGATTCAATTAGCGGGGGCCAGCTTCGTTCGCGGATTCGGGACCTGTTTCAGGTAGAGCTGTCTTGGCTACAATTATTTCAAGAAACGAATACGGTTGCCGGCCTTGCGGCACTTATCCAAAATCACCTTCCGGAAAACGGGTCATCTCCAATCCCTCCCTTAGTCGCCTTACCAGATCAAAGGCGACTCCCTTTGGCCTTTGCCCAGGAACCTCTTTGGTTAGCCACCCAATTTAATACCGGGAATACCGCTTACAATCGGTCGCTCATCCTTCGTCTTGAAGGCCATCTTCACATGCAGGCCTTGGAACGTTCTCTTAATGAAATCGTTCGGCGTCATGAAGCATTACGAACAACCTTTCCTCTTGACGCCGAAGGCCCAAGGCAGATGGTTAACCCGGTAGGGATTCACACACTTGAGTGCCGGGAATTTCCTCATAGCCCAAAAGACAATGTGGAGGAGACGTTCAATGCTTTAGTTGTCCGCGAAGTTGCAACTCCATTTGATCTGATTCAGGGACCCGTCATTCGTTTCATCATTTTTCGAGTCACCGAATTGGATCATCGGCTGGTGGTCATCTTGCACCATCTGGTGTCGGATGGTTGGTCAGACGGAGTGTTTTTTCAAGAACTGGAATCCCTTTATAACCGTTTTTGCCAAGGAGAATCTTCCTGCTTGCCGGAACTCTCCATTCAATATGGAGATTTTGTTTGGTGGCAACAGCAATGGTTGACGGGAAAAACTTTAGCCTCTCAATTAGAGTATTGGAAGAAACAACTCGGGGACGGGCGCTCATTTCAGGTTCTCCAGGGCATCAAAGGCCCATCGAATCGCACAGGAAAAACAAGTAGGCGGGAACAAGTCATGTTGTCCCGCCTGCAAACTGATTCGTTAAAAGCATTTTCCCGCCAGGAAAGTGTCACCCCCTTCACGATCCTGCTAGCTGGGTTTTTTATCCTGCTTCATCGTTGGACTCAAAAAGACGAAATTACCATCGGAGTTCCTGTCGCAAACCGAATACATCCCCTTCTCGAACCCTTAATTGGCCTTCTCGCGAATACACTCCCCTTGCGTTCGAACATTCAGTGGGCACAGAGTTCACGGGCATTTCTTCAACAGCTTCACGGCACCGGCCTCACCGCGTTTTCCCATGCGGATCTTCCATTACAGGAGTTAAGGCAAGCATTAGGCCCCGCAGAAATTTTTACCGGAATTTCTCTATTCCAGATATTATTTGTGTTTGAAAATGCCCCACAATACTTGCCCCGTCTCAAAGATTTAACTTCCCAGCAAATGAATCTTCCCGTTGAAGGCCCAGCTCTGGTGGACCTTTCCTTTTTTCTCTGGGATCAACCCCAAGGCATCCAGGGATATATGGTTTTTGATCAAGAAGTTTTTTCCGGCAAAATGATCCAAGGCCTGATACGAAATTATTATTCGATATTGGAATGGATGATGAAAAGTCCCAACAGCCCTCTGCGTTCTCTGCAATTGGACTTTTCCCATATGGATGACCCTTTTCAGGAAAAAGGTTCCCAGCATGTGAGGAGTCAAGAGAAAGAGCGTCTACACGAGGCAGATTCCGGAGAAATAAATTCCACCATCTCAACTGGGGGAGTCGATTCTTCAGCGATGCGGAGGGGAAACCTTCAGGAGCGAGTGGCCAAACTTTCGAAATCCCAACAAAAGTTATTCAATAAAAAGTTGAAACAGTTCCGTGATCCACCATCCACATAGGCGAGACCACCTGGCTTATGAAGGGTTTCTTAAGCCGTGGGTAGTCTTTTTTTACAACGGGTGTAGTTTTTTTTATTTTTTTCCGATTACTATCCTGAAGAACAGCACAGGATGTGGCTTCCCGGCTGTATGGATGGAAATCGGGTCTGTCCCACTCTGCTGCATCCCGTCAGAGTGGAGACTTAAACACCCGTCACAACGTTTCTCCGTTGGGAATTAAAACATACTCGAAAGGTCTCCTGAGGTTCAACACACTACAGTAGGTTAGCCGCACCCTGAACAGAGTCGCAGAGAATCGTCTGTTGCCAGTCGGGATTACTACTACGCCAAGGTAAACACTTATGGCTCTTGATCCACTTCATGCAAAGATCGATGAGTTCGTTGAAAAGTCAAAAGCACTTATCGGGAAGGAGATTTCTGAGCGAGAGTATTGGAACACGACTGCGACCCAAGACGCCATTCGACATTTTGCTTATGGAATCAGCGATGATAATCCTCTATGGCTCGACCCTCTTTATGCGTCAAAATCCCATGCTGGCCGTCAACTTGCTCCACCGACTTTTCTTACATCAATTTTGTACCCCCACCTACACGGCGAACCCATGGAAGTGCCTTTGTCGAATCTCATCGGAGACCTCGACTTTCAATGGTTTTCGCCCATCTTTCTTGGAGATTATTTTCGTGCGTCGGCAAAGATTACTGGAGTTTACGAATCAAAAAATCGTGAGGGTCGACGTTTAGTCTATATCGTCTCTGAGACATGTTATTGGAATCAACATGATGTGATGGTTGGAATGGCATCGGGCACCATGGTGAGATATGCGCTCCCAGAAAACGAACTCCTTCTGAACCGCGCGATTTATCACTATACCGAAGGGGAATTACAGCGCATCGGTGAAGCGCAGGCGTGTGAATATCGAAGAGGACAGGGTTCGTGGGCCAATGAAGATTTCGAGATTGGCCAAGAGCTACCCACCTTGGTTCGAGGGCCTTTGACCGTTGGAGATTTGATCTGTTGGCAAGCAGGCATTGGTCCATCCTATCGCCCCGGTTCACTCGGGTATCTGGATAATCTTAAAGCTCCGCACAATGCCGTCAAGAACCCTGTCACTCATTGGCCCGTCAAGTACTCTCAGCAGCATGAGGATTTTCTTTTAGCCTCTCAACGAGGAATGCCCGCCCCCTTCGACAACGGTGTTATGCGTTTGGCATGGATCAGTCCCATGCTGACGAACTGGATAGGTGATTCAGGAACCTTGAAACGCTTATCCATCCAAATTTTGGAACCTAACCTTTATGGCGATACGACATGGTATCGAGGCGTTGTGGGTGGTAAGTTGCGCAATACCCAGGGAACCCTCTTAAAGATAAATGTGAGTGGGATCAATCAACTGAAGATGGTGACCACGAAAGGGACCGCCGAAGTTTTTGTCCCATTTGAACAGATCAAGAAATGCCAATCGGGCCCACACCTCACACGGCAGGACCTCCCCCATAGCCAGGAGACAACACCACAAGTTATTTATCAGCAATTTGAATCGCAAGCTCAGAAGACTCCGGACGCATTAGCGCTTTCGTTTGAACACGAAGGTCTGACGTATGGGGCTCTCAACCAGCGAGCGAATCAACTCGCCCACCATCTCCGGTCATTGGGGGTCGGACCAGAAGTCTCTGTCGGCATTCTTATGGAACGCTCCATGGATGTGGTCGTGGCGATACTGGCAATTTTGAAGGCCGGAGGAGCCTATATCTATTTTGATCCGGAATATCCAGTTCAGCGCGTAACGGTTATATTGGAAGACGCTCAAGTATTAATTCTCTTAACTCAGGAACAGCTGAAAACCCGTCTTCCCCAATATCCACCCACCATCGTAATCGTCGATTCAATTCAAAATTTCCCCACAAAACGGAATGGCAACAACCCGGTCAATATTTGCTGCAATGAAAACCTTGCCTACCTGATGTATACCTCGGGTTCAACAACGCAACCGAAAATAGTGGGTGTTCCCCATATCAGTTTATGCACGTATATCAACATACTCAAACAGTCTTTGAAGGTTGGCCCGGAGGACATCTTTTTACAAACAGCCTCCTTCGCTTTTTCCGCCTCTACTCGACAAATTTTTCTACCACTCTGCCTCGGAGCGACCGTACATATAGTCAACACGGAACAAAGACAAAATCCGGGCCTTTTGTATAAGGATATTTGTACGAGGCAGGTCACGGTCTGGGACACCGTTCCCAGTGTTTGGCATAACTGTGCCGAGACTGTTTTCGGGCTGGAACGGAGCCAACGGGCCTATCCAATCCATAATTCATTACGACTAATATTACTGACGGGTGAGGCCTTAAACGGAAAAACATTCAAACTGTGGAAGGACCGGTTGAATGACAACACGACGATAGTGAATTTGTACTCTCAGACCGAATCTGCCGGTACCGTCAGCTCTTATTCTGTGTCTCATGAATGGGACAATCGAACCGGAAGCGTTCCGCTTGGTGATCCGCTCCCGGGAAGAACGGTTCATGTATTAGACAAAAACCTCCGGCTGGTTGAAGCGCAGGAATCCGGGCATATTTTTGTAGGGGGCGAACCGATGTCCAGGGGCTATTTCAACCAACCCGCCTTAACCAGTGAACGGTTTATCCCAGACCCCTTTGGGCAGGGTCCAGGCGGGAGGATTCTAGATACCGGAGACTTAGCCCGCTACCAATTGGATGGATCCCTTGAATGGATAGGCCGGAGCGATCAACAAGTGAAACTCAGAGGATTTCGAGTTGAACTTGGTGAAATCGAGACCATTCTTCGTCAGCACGAAGAAACCTCTGAGGTCATCGTCGTGCCCCGTGAAAATGGGCAAGGTGACCAACGACTCGTGGCCTACCTTGTCCTCCATCGAGACCAGTTCGTAACGGTTGAGGAATTACGGATGTTTCTCTTGGAACGATTACCAACCTTCATGGTGCCAGCAGCTTTTGTCTTCCTCGAGGCCATGCCCTTTTTGCCCAATGGAAAAATTGATCGAAATTCCCTTCCGGAAGTCGTGATCGTGCAGCCAGACCTGGAAGAACGGGAAGGGGAGCCCCGTAACCCCCTAGAACTGAAAATAGCCCGCATTTGGGCAGAAGTACTCGGCCTCGATCGAATCAGTATCCATCATAATTTTTTCGAATTAGGAGGGCATTCTTTGCTTGCCAGCAAAGTGCTCGCAAGGATGAATGAGACATTTAATGTGGCTCTCTC
>DOFS01000513.1:0-1615 GCA_003523945.1 Nitrospiraceae bacterium
TGGATATTGAAACAAACGGAATTCCGTTGCCCGATGGCGAGATTACGGTAGTGGGTATTTACGGAAAAGGGTGCATGACCACCTTCATCCAGGGAGAGAACCTGTCCGGGGAACGGTTGCAAGCGGAATTGGCCTCCTACGATCTTCTCGTGACTTTCTTCGGCTCAGGCTTTGACCTGCCATTTCTAAAAGCCAAATATCCAGACTTGAAGCTGGACCATCCCCATATCGACTTGTGTTTTGCGGCCAGACGCCTCGGATTAAGAGGTGGGCTGAAGGCGATTGAGACCGAAATAGGCTGTTACCGCCCGACTTTGCTGGAAGGGCTCACGGGGTGGGATGCCGTCCGTCTGTGGGAAGAATGGCAACTCGGAAAATCGGACTCTAGAGATGTGCTCGTCCAATACAACGAGGCAGATTGCAAAAATCTGGAGCCTTTGGCCGACCTTATTTACAACAGACTTGTTCAACGTCAAGGACTCCCTGAATACATCGCTTCCCTATGACATCAGCGCAACCATCTGAGAACTGGATTGGCATTGGACTGACAGATATTGGTCTGGTCAGAAAATTGAATCAGGATGCCTTTTCGCTCGATAACACCTTCCACCTGTGGGTGTTGGCCGATGGGATGGGCGGACATGCCGGCGGAGAGGTCGCCAGCCAAATTGCGGTCGAAACCATTCCCCATGTCGTTCGAGCCCAACTCTCGACCGAACCCCCCCCATACGTTCAACCCGACAAATTAGAAGCGTTGCTGGGTCAGGCTCTCGAGGCCGCCAATCAGACCATTCGCCAAAAAGCGACAGAAGACGAAAGCCTGAAGGGAATGGGGACAACCATTGTCGTGGTCGCTATCACGCGTTCCCCGACAGGATACCAGGCAAGTGTGGCTCATGCCGGCGACAGTCGGGCTTATCTCTTCAGGCAGGGCACACTCGCGCTTTGGACAAAAGATCATACCCTCATGGAAGAGCGTTTGGCTCTGAAACTCATCACAGCAGAACAAGCTCGCACCCACCCCCTTCGTCATGTGTTGACCAAAGCCCTCGGGATCGATCCTCAGACAGAACCTACCATTCAGACCTACCCGCTTGCTCCCTCTGATCTCATTTTGCTTTGTTCAGACGGACTCACCAAAATGCTGACTGATCAGGAAATTCAAGCAATAGTGCGCCAAGAAACCCCAGATGCCGAAGCGATATGCCGTACTCTTGTCGCGACGGCTAACCGTTTAGGTGGGGAAGATAATACGACTGTTGTGTTAATTGGACTGCACTAAGGCAGGGTATGGGACAAGCCCTTAACGGTGAGGTTTTCGAAACATGGCCGACCATCCAAAATATCCCACCGCATCTTTCATGTTCGAAAACCACCGTTGGGCTAGCCCCATTGACGGATTGGTGACGTATTGAAGCGTGAGCACGATACGCTCTTCTCCAGCTCCGAGCGGTGTCACGGCATGATGCAATTTATCACCGTTAAAAAAAATATATGTGCCGGGGTTCGTCATGAGGGATAATTCTTTAACCTCTCGACCCGGTTCCTTGGTATGGAGACGGCAGACCAGTCGGCTGCTCGATTGATCCTGTAACCCCAGTAAAACCGTGAAGCG
>DOFS01000513.1:1849-2645 GCA_003523945.1 Nitrospiraceae bacterium
TCAAGGGAACTCCGGCAATCTGGCTTAAGAGGTTGATCCATCCCTGATGGCGATAAAATGCGAGAATTGCCGGAGCAGATTGCTGCAGAAGATAAAAACTGACACTCCCCCCCTTTTTATGCCCTGGGATAAAGTTTCGATTGATCTGCGGCCGTACGCGCTCTACTTCACGCATAAACTCCTGAACAAGCTGAGTAGGTATTAAATGTTCTAAGACCACAAACTCCCCCTGGTCCCAATAATGCCCCGTGGTCTCCTCAACATCGAGCCTCTGAAGCGTCTCATTCAACTGCTGATCAATGTCATAAACCGCTGGATTGAGCATATTCGGTCTCCTTCATTCATCCAGGCTCAAAATCTTCAGACTATTCCTGTTTGAAAGACATATTTGACCCCACTTTATCATGACTCCCACCACATTCTCACGAGATCATCAAACAAATCATCCCTCTTGACCCCACCCTGACCGACGTTTTATGGTGCCCGCTTGCGTCAACGAATTCTCAGGTCGTCCCACAATTTTTTCCTCTGAGCAACTCCCTGCTTGGTTGTTACCCATGAATCGACTTCCCTCTCGCGAATTAATCAAAGGCCAGGATTATTGGATTCAGGATCAGGCCTTACCCAATGCCTTGGAGATTGCCCAACGATGTATTACCAACACGACTTGGACCTTGGGATCCCCCTGGCGGCCAGAACCCTGGCCCGGAATGCGTGCGCCTGGCGCCCTGACCCCCGATGAACTCCGCACGGTGGAAGCCTACGTTACAACACACTTAGGCATCTCCCACCTGAC
>DOFS01000513.1:2830-4463 GCA_003523945.1 Nitrospiraceae bacterium
GCTCGACCTCATGTCGACTCCGCCCGAATTTGCGATTACGCCGCCGTCCTCTACCTCCATCCAAGCCCTCCCACAAGTCACTGTGGCACCTCCTTTTACCGGCTTCATCCCCCTGGAGAACCACCGGATGGAAATTATTGTCCTAAAAAATATGAGAGCCTCAGCGAAGTGCCCGGGGTATCACAGGAAATGGATCCGACCATGTTCGAAGAAATCCTAGAGGCCCCGTATGTCTTCAACCGCCTGGTCGCCTATAAGTCAGATCTCATACATTCCGCCACCGGGTATTTTGGCTGGGATCATGCGTTAGCTTCGAAACGAATGGCCGTGGTGTTTTTTTGGAAAGCCGGGTCCTAACCACTCCTGAATGGAAAAAATAGGGCCTCCACTCGTTCATGCATGACTTCTGAACGAGCCAGGCTCGTTAGAAATTGAATTACGTCTTGGCAGGTTTCTTTTTTGGTTTAGGGAGACTGGCCCCTGCTTGAGGGCTGTCTCCTCGATCCAGCATTTCACCAGCGGTTTTTCTGATGGTTGGCGTCAGGTTACCTCCGCCCAACATCCGAGCAATTTCAGTTTCCCGCTGAGTTCCCGTGACCTCTTGCACCTTTGTTAGCGTCCGGTCATCAAGGGTTGTTTTCTCAACCACAAACTGGGCATGAGCCTGCGAGGCAATTTGGGGGAGATGGGTGATACAACAGACTTGATGAAATTGAGCCAATTGACGTAGACGACTCCCCATGATAATCCCCGCTTCCCCGCCTATCCCACTGTCAATTTCATCAAAAATAACCACGGGGGTCTGATCATTCCCGGCAAACACCGTTTTTAAGGCCAACATGATTCGAGACAATTCCCCGCCCGATACGATTCGGCCCAATGGCATTAGCGGTTCTCCAGGATTGGGAGCCAATAACATCTCGACACGATCCATTCCTGTCAAACCAAAAAGATTGTCTGCGTTGGCCATCTCAATATTGACCTGCACTTCCATTGTTGCCATTTTAAGAGCCGTTAATTCCTGCTTGATCTCCTTGACCAAATACTTAGCAACTTTTTTCCTCCGGGACGACAAATCTTCCGCCAAAGCTTTCATCGATTCATATCGACTGGTCACTTCTGCTTGCAGATGCTCTATCTGCTCTTCGCCATTTTGGAGTAGGGCTAAATCTTGCTCCAGAGTTTTGGTGAGTTCCACTAAATCTTCAATCGGCTTTCCATATTTTTTTTTAAGTCGTTGAAGACCGGCCAACCGACTATCGATCAGATCCATTCGCTCCGGGTCGTACTCCAACTGAGAGCGGTAATCCCGAAGGTTGTCCGTCACCTCCCGCAAGGCCACCGTCGCGGCTTCCAACAACGTGACCCATGATTCGCCTTGCGAATCTATTTTCGCAAGTTCCTGTATCCATTCAGTCACCTCACCCAAGTGGTCCTGAACCGATCGCTCTCCTTCATATAATGCCGTAAAGGCTTGATTCGATAATTCTCCCAATCGACCGCTATGCTTCAACCGATGATATTCCTGGCTGAGAGATTCTTCTTCTCCAGATTGTAACTGCATTTTGACCAGCTCATCATATTGATACTGAAGGACATCCTGTCTATTGACTTGATCCCGTAGCTTCACCAC
>DOFS01000519.1 GCA_003523945.1 Nitrospiraceae bacterium
CCTCGGCTTCGACGACACGGGCCCGCATTTCCTGTTCCAAGGCGACCGCCATCGCCCGCCGTTCTTCCGCTTTGGCCTGGGCAATTTGTTTGTCCGCATTGGCCTGGTCGATTTGCAGTTTTGCGCCAATATTCTCACCGACATCGACATCCGCAATATCAATGGACAAGATTTCGAATGCTGTGCCGGCATCGAGTCCTTTTCCTAAAATATTTTTTGAGATGTAATCCGGGTTTTCCAGAACATCCTTATGAGAGGCGGAAGATCCGATCGTGCTGACCATGCCTTCTCCCACGCGGGCAATGATCGTCTCTTCACCCGCTCCGCCGACTAGCCGGTCAATATTGGCGCGAACGGTCACCCGGGACACCGCAATGAGCTGAATGCCATCCTTAGCGACAGCGGTCACCCGAGGTGTTTCGATGACTTTGGGAAGGACCGACATTTTGACCGCCTCCAGCACGTCACGACCGGCGAGGTCAATTGCAGCTGCGCGTTTAAACGTCATGGGGATATTGGCTTTGTCGGCCGAGATCATGGCATTGACCACTTTGACCACATTTCCTCCGGCCAGAAAGTGGGCTTCCAAATCGTTCACGGGAATTTCGAGTCCGGCCTTCACCGCGCTGATTCTGGCATTGATCACGGTGACCGGAGGAACCCGGCGCAATCGCATGCCTACGAGCGTAAAGAGTCCGACATAGGCATTCGAGGCCCAGGCGGCGATCCAGAGTGGGATCGGAATAACATAGAGAAGGCCAAACAAGAGGGCCAGGACCATGACCAGGAGTCCAAGGGAACCGAATGCCTGGGTTTCAATTTCCATTATGCGGGGTTCCTTTCTGGTGGGGGTGGCGCGAGTCGAACCACTACCCGATTTCCATCGATTTGTATGGCTTCAATAGCTTGACCGGCATCAATAAATGTTCCATCGGAAACCACATCCACACGTTCTCCATCAAAGCGGGCAATACCGGAAGGGTGAAGGTCTGAAACGGCTACACCTTGTTTTCCCAGCCAACGACGATCTTCTGCCGGACTCGATTCGTAGCCTTCTTGAGCCTGAAGGTTGGTTTCAAGGATCAGGCGTTTCCCGAATGGAAGACGTGGAAAATAACGGACCAACATGAGGGTGGCGATGATGGCCACCAGGATTGAGAGGGCTACTTGCCCAAGCGCGGACAGCATGGAATCCCAGGAGGCTCCGGTCCCGATAAGGCTCAGTCCAAGTCCTCCCATAAGTGCCAAAATTCCTAGGATCCCTGCTATTCCAAAACCGGGAATGATGAACATTTCCAGCCCAACCAAAATCAGCCCAAGACCGACTAATAGGAATTCTTCCAATCCGGCTAATTGAACAAGCCCATGCCCCCAAAAAAACAGGGCAAGGCACATAAGCCCGAGGGCGCCAGGTACCCCGAATCCGGGTACCCGCATTTCCAACATGATTCCGAGAATGCCGACCGTCATCAACAACGAGCTGACCACGGGATGGGTGAGGAACCGCACCAGGGATTCCGCCCACGTTTCCGATGCGTATGAAATCTCGGCATCAGCGAGGCTCAGTGACTGTAGCACAGCCTCCAGCGAATTGGCTTGAAAGTCCGCGATGTTGACCTGTAACGCTTCTTGAGTGGTGAGCGTCAGTAATTTACTTTTTTCAATGAGGTCGGAAATTTCAACATCCGCATCCACCATGGCTTCGGCGATGAGCGGGGGGCGATTTCGTTGTTCAGCGGTAGCCCGAAATTCCTTTCGCATGTAGGACACCGTCTTTTCTTCAACCGGTTGGGCGGGAGTGCCGGGAAGACCGATCTGTACCGGCGTGGCGGCACCAATCGTACTGCCTTCTGCCATGACGATTTTTCCCGAGGCCAGGCTAATGAGCGCGCCAGCGGAGATGGCTCGTTTGTTGATGAAGGCGACGGTGGGAATTTTGGATTCCAGGAGCGCATCCCGAATGAGTACGGCGGCATCGACCCGACCGCCAAATGTATTAATCTCCAATATGACGGCTTTAGCTCCGGCGGCGGTGGCTTCGTCTAATACCCGCTGCACAAATGGCGCGAGGCCTAAATCGATAACCCCCTCAATGGGAGCCACAAATACGATAGGCTTCGGCGTGACGGCCTGGCTTACGCCGACCAGCATGAAGACAGACAGATAAATCACCAGCGCAGATAGAAAATGGTGTAATCGTGTTTGTGTCAACATTATTCGGTATCCTGTTGCTTTATCCTACCTTGTTTGGCGGAATCAAGCGATGGCATATCTATCGAGTGCTTGGGGCGCCCGAAATGTTGATTCCGACTCATTAGACATCTCTGACCATCTCAAGTCGTTAAAATCCAATGTGAAACAGGATAAGTGCAGGGTAGTATGAGCCATACTATCTTTTAGAAGTTTTTCAGTGTGTGGAAAGGAGGTTGAGCGTTCGAGAGACTGAAAGGAAAAGGTTAAATGGGAGCTATATTCACCAAAGAAATGGCGGCGGCAGGCATCAATTTATTTTTTATTGAACTTATAATTTAATACGGAGGTGTCATATGAAATTTACAAACATGCTTACCGGGGCATTGGCTCTGACCTTCATCGCGGGAGTGGCCTACGGTCAAGAAAACGTGGTTGCCGCAGCGAGTGATATGGAAATGCAAGTTGTTGATAAGAATTGTTGGGTGGAGTTATTTGAGGATACAGATTTTGATGTTGACGATCCCCATGTACGTGTAGCAGGACCTTTTCAGTCAGCCACGTTAGAGGATGTGGCTGGTCAGAATTGGAATAATGAAATCGAGAGTCTAATTGTAGGACCTAATGCCATGGTTTACGCCTATAAGGATCCGGATTTTTCCGGCACTGAAGCCGTGTTTGTCGCAAATCAACGAAACAGTGATTTAGCAGGATTAGACATGTCTGACGATATTGAATCATTAAAAATCAAATGTGGAAAAGAATAAGTGGGTATTGTAACTTTGCGATCCGTCCCCGCAGGAGGGGGTATCCTTCATAAACTCAATTGTTATGGAGTGATTAAACAGTATCCCGTTATCGGACTGACACAATGTTGAGTTGGTCATCTTTTCGGGTGACATTAATCATGACATCTGATTGAGTTCGTGTGAATTCCAGATCAGCCGAAAGGTTCCCAATACCGAGGTTTTTTATTTGAATAGCCGGCAAAAACTCGGGAAGAGAGGGATGCGTGAATCGGATTTCACGTTCGGCACCATGGAAAGAAATTCCCAGACAGGACTGTAACAGTAAAAACACCGCACCTGCTGCCCATGCCTGGGGGGCGCAGGCGACCGGATAAAGAATCGGACCTTCTCCAGGTTTTCGGGGAAATCCGCAAATCAGCTCAGGGAGGCGATGGAGGTCAACATAAATGCTCAAATCAAAGAGTCCACCTATGAGTCGTTCCACGCTTTGTGTTAATCCATAACGACTCATCCCCATGGCAATGAGGGCGTTGTCATGGGGCCAGATGGATCCATTATGGTAGGCCATGGGGTTGTATCGTATTTCATTTGTTGGAATTGTCCGGATTCCCCAGCCGGAAAAAAAATCCTCCTCAAGTAATCCCTTCGCGATGCGTTCGGCCCGATCCTGTGTGGCAATTTCAGTGAAGAGCGTATGCCCGGCGTTGGTGGATCGAATTGTACAGGGCTGTTTTTTTCCGTCAAGCGCGACAATGTAGGTATCTAATTCCTCCGACCAAAATTGCCGATTGAATTGGTCCTGGAGTGTCTGGGCTTCACGCAAAAGAGATTGTGCTCGCTCGGGGTATTCAAGAAGTCTCGCTAAATGAGAGGCCGCCCGTTTTGCCGCATACACATATCCTTGAACCTCACAGAGAGCGATCGGTCCCTCGGCGATGGTGCCGTCCGCGTGGAACACCGAATCATAGGAATCCTTCCAGCCCTGTTGAGCGAGGCCGGTGGGGGTTTGCCGGAAATACTCCACGAATCCATCTTTGTCTTTATCCCCGTAAAGATCGATCCACGTCAGGGCACGTTCCAGATGAGGCCAGAGCGAAACGATAAAGTCCTTGTCTCCCGTTCGATCGTAATAGGCACCAGCCAGGAGGACAAATAATGGGGTCGAATCAACACTCCCGTAATATCGCCCGAACGGAATTTCTTTGAGGG